>NZ_RCNW01000504.1:0-4131 GCF_004307605.1 Pseudomonas sp. Sample_24 | reverse complement strand
CGGAGTTCTCCGACATTGCCGCCGATGCCAACCTGATGGACGACATGATCGTGCAAATCCCGGAGGCCCTGACTGCGCTGTACCTGCTGTGCAACGCACCAGACGAAAAACCGGCGATCCTCAAGCCACGTCACCACTAAGGTTCTGCCTATGGACAACCCCATAGGCAACCGCTCCCTGATGTTGCGCTACGTGCTGCTGGCTATCGGCTGGCTGAGCGTAGCGTTGGGGGTGATCGGGATTTTCCTGCCGGTGTTGCCCACCACCCCTTTCCTGCTGCTGGCGGCTGCCTGTTTCGCCCGCAGTTCGCCGCGCTTCTATCAATGGCTGGTCGATCATCCGCGGCTTGGACCGTGGATTCGTGACTACCTCGAAGGTAATGGCATTCCGCTCAAGGGTAAGGTCTACGCCATTGGGTTGATGTGGGTGAGCATTCTGTTTTCCTGCTATCTGGTGCCGATGCCTTGGGCGCGGGGGTTCATGCTGACCAGTGCGGTGCTGGTGACGATTTATATTGTTCGGCAGAAGACTTTGCGCAAGTTTTGAGTTTTTGGGGTGGTGTGGTGGTGTACATATCCATTGCTGCGGTAACGGCCGCTTATGGTTCCGCCCTTACGGCGGGTCACTTTCGAGAAGCGCGAAAGTAACCAAAGCGCTCTTGCCCCTTTCGTTCGGTGCCTCGCTGTGGCTCGGCATACCCTCGCTCCGGTCCTGCTCCGTGGGCCCGCCGCCATCGGCCATCCATGGCCGGGGGCGGCTAACCCGGCATCCATGCCGGGTTGCCCACTGCGCAGAACCTCCACTCGGCCTCTCGAGGGGGCAAGAAAATCAAAAGCCAAATCAAGAGCGAGGCGGCCTACCGGCCGGCCAGACTGGTTGGGAGCGTGCCTTTGCTGTGGGAGCCAGCCTGCTGGCGATGGTCGTTAACGATAAAGTGCACTGTCTGGATGAACGCGGCGTCTGGGCATTTTTCGCCAGCAGGGCTGGCTCCCACCAGGGGCTGAGGTACATCCAGAGAAGATCGGTTGGCTGGCGGGCCGCCATCGCTGGCAAGCCAGCTCCCACAGGGATCGAGTACATCTATTAGAAATTGGTCGGCTGGCAAGCCGCCCTCGCCAGCAGGCTGGCTCCCCAACGAAACCATCCCCCGACGACCAACCCCACCTTTCAATAAACACCACCTAGACTTCATCAATCTGCATCCGAGCAGCCCGACATGCCCCGCGGTCCGCGTAGTCCAGGATGGCCAACGCCCCGACTTCGGTTCGGCGGATGGCTGTTGCTGGGTGCTTTGCTGCTGGCCGGGCTGAGCAGCGTCCAGGCTGACTGGGATTTTGCACAGGTCCTGCAGAATGCCGAAAAACGCTACGGCGCCCTCGGCCCGGCCCGTGGGCGAATCGAGGCCTGGAGTCAAATGCTGCAGGGCGAACGCGACGCACCAGAGCGCGAGCAGTTGAACGCGGTCAATCGCTTTTTTAATCAACAACTGAATTTTCAGGACGACACACGCATCTGGCGGCAGACCGATTACTGGGCCACTCCCGTCGAAGCCCTGATCAAGGGCGCCGCCGATTGCGAAGACTACGCGCTGGCGAAGTATTTCAGCCTGCGCCAGCTCGGTATTCCCAGCGAAAAACTGCGCATCACTTACGTCAAGGCTTTGACCCAGAACCAGGCACACATGGTGCTGACGTTCTACAGCAACCCCGCCGCGGACCCACTTGTGCTGGACAACTTGATCGGCGACATACGCCCCGCCTCGCAACGCAAAGACCTGCTTCCGGTATATGCATTCAATGCCGAGGGCCTTTATCTGCCGGGCAAAAACGGCGGCCAACGCAGCAGCGATTCGAAAAAACTGTCGCGCTGGCAAGACGTTCTGCAAAAGATGCAAACCGAAGGGTTCACCGTGGGCGAAGGCTAGCCGCCACAGCAAGGAGCGTTTCATGAAACTGCGCAATCAACTGTTCCTCGCTATCTGCCTGTTCTTGCTGGTGGCGTTCAGCGGCAGTTTTTTTGTCGGCCTGGAAAGCTCCCGCGAACAGACCCTCGGCCAATTGCGCGCCCACGCCCAGGATACCGCCACAGCCTTGGGGTTGTCACTGACCGCTCAAGTCGATGACCCGGCGATGATGGAGTTGATGGTCAGTTCGATTTTCGACAGTGGCTATTTCAGCAGCATCCGCATCGTCAGCATCGATAACCAGCAAGTGTTGATAGAGCGCAGCGCTGAGGCGCAGGTCAAGGGTGTGCCTGGCTGGTTCGTCAGTCTTGTCAATCTGCAGCATGAAGGGGGCGATGCGCTGATCATGCGTGGCTGGCAGCAAGTGGCGCGGGTCGAAGTGCTGAGCAACCCGCAGTTCGCCCTGGCCAAACTCTGGGACAGCGCCCTGGGCAGCCTGATCTGGTTGCTGGTGTGCGGACTGCTCAGTGCCGTACTCGGTGGCTGGCTGTTGCGCCGGCAACTTCGTCCCCTCGACAACATGGTCCGGCAGGCCGAAGCCATCAGTAAACGCGAGTTCTTGAGCCTGCCGAAGCTGCCACGCACGCCGGAACTCAAACGCGTGGTGCTGGCGATGAACCAGATGGTCGAGAAGCTCAAGGCGTTATTCGGCGAAGAGGCCGCGCGCAGTGAAAAGCTGCGCCGCGAGTCTTATCAGGACAGCCAGACCGGGCTGGCCAATCGGCGTTTGCTGGACGAGCAATTGGCTGACCATTTGTTAGTCTGCGAACAAAGCTGTGAGGGGCATTTGTTGATGTTGCGGCTCAACGATCTGAATGGCCTCAACCAACGCCTGGGTGGTCAGCGCACCGATGCCTTGATCGGCGCGGTCGGAGAACTGCTCAAACGCCTGACCCGCCTGCCGCAGCGACGCACCTGGCTGGCTGCACGCAATCGCGGCGGCGAGTTCAGCCTGCTGTCGCCGGGCCTGGGAACCGAGGATGCCACGCGCCTGGCCGCCGAGATCAGTGCCACCCTGGAAAACCTGCGCCTGACCGGTGCCAGCGATTGCATGCCTGTCGCCCATTTGGGCATCGTAGCTTACCGCCCCGGCGAAGCCGCCACCGATGTGCTGTTACGTCTCGATCAGGCGCTGACTGAGGCACGCCAACATCCCGAGCGACCCTGGGCGCTTGCCAATCGCAGCGAAATCACCCTGAAACAATCCCCTCCCGACTGGCGCAGCTGGATCGATGACGCCCTGAACCAGGGTAAATTGCAGCTGTACTTTCAACCGGTGGTGCAATGCGCGGACACCAGTGAGGTGCTGCATCACAAAGTCCTCGCCCGCCTGCTCGACCCGCACGGCCAGGCGATCGCTGCCGGGCAGTTTTTGCCATGGATCGAGCGTTTCGGCTGGTCGGCAAGGTTCGACCTGGCGATGCTCGAAGCGACCTTCGACTACCTTGCCATCAATCGCTGGCCGCTCGCGTTGAGTTTGTCCGGCGCCACTTTGCGCGATCAGACTCAACTGGATCTGATCTTCGACATGCTCGAATCCCTCCCGGAACTGGCTCCGCTGCTGACCCTGGAAATCGACGAACGCCAACTGCCGCCTCCCGATGAACTTCAACGACTGAGTCATAGCCTGCTCGATACGGGCTACCGCATTGGCCTGCAACATTTCGGTGGCAGCTTCAGCCAGATTGGCAACTTGACCCAACTGGGCCTGGCCTACCTGAAAATCGACGGCGCCTATATCCGACACATTGATGAGCAGCGCGATAAACGGCTGTTTATCGAAGCGATCTACCGGGCGACCAACAGCATTGACCTGCCATTGATTGCGGAGATGGTCGAGACCCAGGGAGAGCTGGATGCGATCAGGGAGTTGGGGGTGTTCGGGGTGATGGGCAGGCTGATCGGGCCGCCGGAACCGATGTGAGTGTTACCCGTAGACCGAGCAATCGTTCATCGCGGGCAAGCCACGCTCCCACAAGGATTCGCGTCGTGCACACGTGTCGTGAATACTGGATAACCCTGGGGGCTCGCCCGCGAATGCGATGGTTCATTCAACCATGATGTCGACTGATCAACCGCAATCGCGAGCAGACTTACTCCCACATTTCAGGTCACACCGTATCCACCTTCAACGAATGATCATTAAGCATCCCGCTGATGATCGTCGC
>NZ_RCNW01000067.1:0-4132 GCF_004307605.1 Pseudomonas sp. Sample_24 | reverse complement strand
GACGCTGAAACCACTGTCTTCCAAATAGGCGGCGAGGCTCGCGCGCACTACTTCGTCATCATCGATTATCAGCAGCGTGGCACTGGTTTTTGGCATGTGGGCAAACGGCGCCAGAATTAGGTTGGCGTAGCGGCTCGGATTTTAGCCCGGCTCACACTACTGGATTCGCTTCTAGCCTCTCTGTTGCACTGTTTTCGAGCATTCGCCCTATTCGCATGTACACCAGAGGTGCCCTTCTAAGGCGCAGACGGTACTCCCATCCGCGAGGCGTTTCAAGCTCACGCCGATGGTCGCTTGACATCCATCCATGTCAAATCACCGGGAGTTATAAAAACCGCCAGAACCGAAACTCAATGTAAGGACCGCTGTCGCTCAAAAACGCAGAAGGCGGCTCGATGGCCGCCTTCTGTCTTAACCGGTAAAGATCAAAAATCGTCTTCAACCTGACCGTCTTTCACCTTGAATTCACGGTTCTGCAAGTACGCATTACGAATGAAGGTGTACTTGTCACCCGTGATCAGCTTCTCGGACGACAACAGGTTCGCGCGAGTATCGACGATGTTCAGACCGAAGATCGAGTTACGCACCGGCACATCGTTGATATAGCGGTACGGGCCGGTGTAACCGTCGACATACTTCGACGGCGCATCACGCAATGTGCTCGGCCCCAGCAGCGGCAGCATCACGTATGGACCACTGCCGACACCCCAGTAACCGAGCGTCTGGCCGAAGTCTTCGTCGTTGCGTTGCAGGCCCATCTTGGTACCGACGTCGAAGAAACCGAGAAGGCCGAAAGTGGTGTTGAAGATCAAACGAGCGGTGTCGACACCGGCCGCCGCAGGTTTGGCCTGCAAGATATCGTTGGCGAGGTTGGTCACTTCGCCGACGTTGCGGAACATGTTGTGGATGCCGTCTTCAAGGAACTGAGGCGTCACGAACTGGTACCCCTGGGCCAAAGGCTTCAGGGCATAAGTGTCGAGCACGTCGTTGAATTTGTAGATCGGACGGTTGATGCTTTCCCAAGGGTCGTCTTCCGACGCTGCCTGGGCAACGAACGGAACCAGCAACGCGCTGGCACACACACAAAGCTGAGCGAAATGGTTGCTCCAGCGCATATAAAAACTCCTTGGATTGTACCGTCGCCTAGGACTGAGCCGGGCGCAAAGACCGCTAGTATAAGATGTAAAGGCTACTTTAGGCAGCATCCCCCTTGGGTGCGCTCGGGATTCGTGTGGCTGTCATCGATTCACCTCCGTGTCACTCAACTGTCATCGCAGCCCGCTAGCCTCGAGGCTATTTCAGGGTCGTCGACATGCCGCACGCCGAAACCAAGCCTCAATCTGCGCCAAACCTGACGGCCGTGCTGTTCGGGCTCAGTGGTTGCCTGGTGGATTTCGGCGCTCATACGCGTCTGAACGGCAGTCATTCAGTCGAGCACACCGAAGCCACTCCGGGCGCCCTCGAAAGCCTGCACAGTTTGCAGCGCCAACAAATACCGTGCGCATGGCTTGATGAGCTTTCGCCGGCCATCAGCCGATCCCTGGCGATTGCGTTGCCGGCATGGATCAAATCTTCGCAACACTCTGCAACAAACAACCCCTGGCCGGCTCCAGATGCCTGCTGGCGAGCATTGATGGCACTGAATGTCGAGAGACTGGACGGCTGCGTGCTGGTCAGTGGCGAACCGCGTCTTCTGCAATCGGGGCTGAACGCCGGATTGTGGACCATCGGGCTGGCGTCCTGCGGTTCGCTCTGCGGCTTGTCACCCGCACAATGGCAAGCCCTGTCCCAGCAGGAACGGGATATCAGGCGCGGCAAGGCGACCCTGCAACTGTTTAGCCTGGGGGTGCATTCGGTGATCGATCATCTCGGTGAACTCGACACCTGCCTGGCAGATATCAGCTTGCGCCGGCTCAAAGGCGAAAAGCCCTGATTGCGACCCTATGAAGCATGCAGGTTACGCAGGAGTGGATTAATCTTAAGGTCAGCCATAGACCTTTGGCGCATCGCTGCGGTCTATGCCAGTGCCATTTGAGAGAAGGAAGAACGCCATGCCTGCCCGCGAACTGCAAGAACAGCTCAATGCCCTGCGCGAGCAATTGGAACAGAATCCTCCGCTGTCCGAATCCGAGCGCGAAAACCTGCACGAACTGATGCAACAGATCGAACTCAAGCTCGAACTCGAGACCAAGACCCAGGACGCCAGCCTCGCCGACGGTGTCAACCTGGCCATCGATCGCTTCGAACTCGAACACCCTACCCTTGCCGGCACCTTGCGCAATATCGGCCAGGCCCTGGCCAACATGGGGATCTGAACCCGCCAAACGAAAAAAGCCCCGCTAGCGATAGCGGGGCTTTTTAATGTCTGCTGCCTGAAATGCAGTCCACTGTAGCAGCGAGCCTGCTCGCGATGACGGCGTATCAGTCGACATCAATGGTGTCGGACATACCGCTATCGCGAGCAGGCTCACTCCTACAGGGTTTCGTTACTGACGGACCAGGCGATGGTTCGGCAATTGAACCTCTTCAGTGCTGCGGTACGGGTTGATGTCCAGCCCGCCACGGCGCACATAACGCGCATACACCGTCAGTTTTTCCGGCTTCAGCAAGCGCTGCAGATCGAGGAAAATGCGCTCTACGCACTGTTCGTGGAAGTCCGAGTGCTGGCGGAAGCTGACGATGTATTCAAGCAAACTCGCGTGATCCAGCGCCGCGCCACGGTAATCCACCACCACGCTGCCCCAATCCGGCTGGCTGGTGACCGGGCAATTGGATTTGAGCAAATGGCTGTGCACGCTCTCTTCAACAGTGCGCGAGTCATCACACCGCAGCAGTTCCGGGCGCGGATGCTCGTAGTTGCTGACGCTGATATCCAGTTCGTCGATGCACACGCCGGGCAGCGCCACGACGCCTTCGGCTTCGACATCCTTCAGGCTGCGAACCCGCACGCCAACCGGTTTGCCGGCAGCTGCCGACAGGTCTTTGACCAGCGTCGCTTCGAGGGTTTCGGTGTCGGCGAACGGCGTCTGGTTCAACGAGTTGAGATAGAGCTTGAAGGACTTCGACTCGATGATGTTCGGCGAATCCGCCGGAATGCTGAACTCACCGATCGCCACCACGGGCTTACCCGACGGCAACAACCACGACAGCTCGAAGCAGTTCCAGAAGTCGATACCTTTGTAAGGCAAGGTTTCAGCCGTCAAGCCGAGTTCGGCCCACTTCGCGGTACGCGGGATCGGGAACAGCAAGGACGGCGTGTAAGTGGCGATGTATTCGCTGGATTTACCCAGCGGCGAGTGTTCGGCTGCGGGATGCATGGCGGAAACCTGACTGAAGAATCAGCGGATTCTATCAGCCTTTGCTTGCGCCTTTGAGTGCTTACTGACTGACAGTCATTTTGCCGACCATGCCGGCCTGGTAATGACCAGGGATATTGCAGGCAAATTCGAGGTGAGTGGCCTTGTTGAAGGTCCAGGTCAGTTCGGCTGTTTTCCCCGGCTCCACCAATACACTGTTGGGATCGTCGTGTTTCATGCCGCCCTTCATGTCATGTCCCATCGAACTGTGATCCATACTGGCCATTGCACCGTGGTCCATTTCTTTCACCCCAGTAGGCGTGAACATGCCACTTTGCTGCATTTGCACCATTTCCTGCTGGTGCTTGGCATGCATCGACGCGTCACCCAGGTTGAATTCGTGCAGCAATTGGCCTTTATTCACCAGCACGAAACGCACGGTCTCGCCAGATTTGATCGCAATGTTCCCGGGGGTGAACGACATGTCACCCATTACCACTTCAATGCTACGGGTCGCCTTGGCGGCAGAGGCCGGCTGGCCAAAATCGTAAGGGTGCGCCGGCGCAGCCCATGCGGGCGAAGTCAGCGCCATCAAACCCGCGACTGCCGCCAGCGTTTTGCGCAAAAACATAGTCATACTCCAACCAGGTAAGGTTCAGCCTGTGCAAAACTCTAAACGGCGATCACTGCCCGCAACCTGACAGCCAGATTACAACTTTGTCAGGTGGGCCCGCGCCGTTGACGCCCACGGTATAAAGCCTTCTCAATTGACCCGAGCCACCCATGAAACTGCTGATCGTCGAAGACCAACCGAAAACCGGCCACTACCTGCGCCA
>NZ_RCNW01000376.1:0-36071 GCF_004307605.1 Pseudomonas sp. Sample_24 | reverse complement strand
AGCTACCACTGGCCACCAGGTCACCGTCTCGCAAGGGGTTGCCCAGTACGGCAGCGTGACGCGCCAAATTCCGGGCCGCTAATGGCCCGGGGGCGAACCAGCCGAGGGCATCCGCTAACTGATGCTGTAGGAAAAAGAGGAAAAAGGGGACTGAGGAAAAAGGGGACAGATCTATTTTGAGAATAATAAATTCGTCCCCTTTTCTCTCGTCCCCTTTTCTCTGGTGAATCGTTTGCGGGATCACCATTTACAGGGGTAGGCAGACCTCGCGCTATTAAACTCGACTCCCAAGTGTCTGGCGGAGCTTGCATGCTTCGTATAACTCAGCAGTACGTAATCTGTAGGACGGTCAATAGCAGTCAACCTCTACACCCTCTAACTTGCACCCCTCACACATTTTGGGAGGCCTTCCCGGATTTTTCATGCCCGCATAGAAATCAGCAAATGTGAAAATTTTGTTAACTAACTGACTCGTAAAGCTTTCTTCAAGACACTCGATCTGACATGCTAATGCGAATAGTTCTTACACGCACTCGCATCAGATTCGTTTTGTATCACTTGGGGAAGCAGATTGATGTCGTTTCACACCATTCACCGCCGTTCGAACCTTTCTCCTAACCTGTTGGCACTGGCTATCTGCATGGCCAGTATCACCACCGTCTCAGCGGAAGAAGCGCTTCAGACAACGTCCGAAAATGCCGCCCCGTCCAGCACTCTAGAGCTCGGCGCCACCGAAATCGGTGCCACTCAACTGGGCAGCACTACGGAAGGTACCGGCTCCTACACCACTGGCCCCATGCAAACCGCGACCAAGCTGCCGCTGACCATGCGTGAGACCCCTCAGGCGGTGACCGTCATCACCCGGCAACGCATGGACGATCAGGCCATGACCAGCATCAACGATGTGGTGAAGGCCACACCAGGCCTGTTTTTGGACTTTTCCAGCGGCCCCGGCCGGCAGACCTACTCGGCGCGTGGTTTCGACATCGATAACCTCATGTATGACGGTATCCCGAGTGGCTACCAAGGTTGGACGGTCGGCGCCCAGCCGAACCTGGCGATGTTCGACCGGGTCGAAATTGTGCGCGGTGCGACCGGGCTGGTCACCGGTGCAGGAAACCCTTCGGCGGCCATCAACCTGATACGCAAGCGGCCCCTCGCCGAGCAGAAGGTCACCTTGACCGGTGCCGCCGGCAGCTGGGACGACTACCGTGGCGAGATCGACGCTTCCAGCCCGCTTAACGACAGTGGCACCTTGCGCGGGCGGGTAGTCACTTCGTACCGCGACGCCAACAGCTTCATTGATGATGTCGAGGAAGATCACGGCCTGTTCTACGCGGTCACTGAAGCAGACCTGAGTGATGACACCACCCTGGCCCTGGGTTTCTCCCACCAGAAAGACAAGACCAACTACTTCTGGGGCGCCTCGATGATCGGCCTCGACGGCCACCACCTGAACCTGCCGCGCTCGTACAACCCGGGTACCGACTGGGAGAACAAGGATCAGGAGATCAACACCATTTTCGCCGAAGTGCGTCAGCGCCTGGCCAATGACTGGAATCTTCAGGTCAACGCCAACTACTCTGAACAGAACGCGCTGTTCACCGGTTCTTACCAGTCGCGCTGGGTCAACAACACGCTGGCCCGAACCGTCTACCAGTCGGCCCACGATGAAAACCAGGCCGGCGTGGACGCCTTTGTCAGTGGCCCATTCGAAGCGTTCGGGCGGACACACGAGCTGGTGGTGGGTGCCAGCAAGCGCATCTACGACATGACCACCCACAACTACGACCCGTACGACACCAACTGGCCGATCAACGCCGGCAAGCCAAACTTTGTCCACACTGACAATAGCCGCGAAGTCACCACCCAAGACGGCGTGTACATGACCACTCGCCTAAGCCTGGCCGACCCGCTGAAGCTGATCCTTGGCGGACGTCTGGATTGGTATGATTACGACAACCGTGACGGCGATGGAGACTACAAGGTCACCCGCAACGTCACCCGTTATGCAGGCTTGATTTACGACCTGGACGACCATCATTCGGTCTACGTCAGCTACAGCGATATATTCACTCCACAGAGTTCTAAAGACACCTCCGCGACCCCCGTCAAGCCGATTGTCGGCAAGAACTACGAGGTCGGCATCAAAGGCGAATACTTCGACGGTGCGTTGAATGCAAGCCTGGCCTTGTTCCGTGTCGACCAGGAAAACCGCGCAGTGCAGGTGTTCGTGGAAAACTGCCCACAGTCTTCCTGCTATGAGGCCTCAGGCGAGATTCGCAGCCAGGGCATCGACTTTGAATTGCAAGGCGCTCTTACCGAAAATTGGCAGATCGGCGGTGGCTATACCTACGCCCGCGTGCACACCATCAAGGATGACGCCAACCCGCAGACCGTGAACCAGCGCTTTGACACCGATACCCCTGAGCACCTGTTCAAGCTGGCCACCACCTACCGCTTCCAAGGCCAGCTGGAGAAACTGCGCGTCGGCGGCAACGTCTCCTGGCAGAGCCGTATGTACAACGACATCGAGTTGCTCGATGGCAGCAGCTACCGGCTCAAGCAGGGTGCCTACGCCGTTACCGATCTGATGACCGGTTACCAGGTCAACCAGAACCTAGACCTGCAACTCAATGCCAACAATATTTTCGACCGCAAGTACTACTCCTCCATCTCCAACTCCGTTAGCTATGGTGGCGACAGCTACGGTGCCCCGCGCAATTTGATGCTGACCGCCAAGTACAGCTTCTGAGTTATCTAGGCGCCGGGATGCGCCGCGCTGCAAACAGCACAGAAAGGGACGCACGTTAAGCCTGCTCCCTTTCTGTGCGGTGGTCGTAAGTTGAACGTGATTTTTGCCGTCACTACCACTTGAAAGCGGTCGATAACCCCGAACATCACAAAGCCGGATTTCCGCGTCATATCACGCGGTAAATCCCCATGCTCAACACGCAGGAGGCGTTCAGATGACCCTCATTTTGAGGCAAGCCCACGTGACCGATCTTCCTTCGATATACCGGGGAGAGCAGGACTACATTCGGTCTTGGGAGCCCACTCACGAAGATACCTGGCGGCTACAGTTGGAGCGTCACCTCACTCGATGGGTTGAAAACTTCGATCGATTGACGGTTGCGATCATTGACGAGCAGTTTGCCGGTTACTCGTTGTGGACACCCGAACAAGATTACGCGGAGCTCTGCACCATCAACGTCAGCCAGGTCTACAGGCGGAACGGCGTTGGCCTATCGCTGCTCAACGCTTACGCGGCCACCGCTAAGCAAAATGGATTTGCTTATCTGCGTTTAAGCGTGCGACCCGATAATCCAGCCGCACTCATGTACCAGAGAGCAGGCTTCTCATGCATGGGAACCGATTCCCATGGTTACCTCCGGTATGAGCGACTGAGCTGATCAAGGCTGTGATTTGCTCAGTTGCCAGAGTAGGCGACCGTCCACTTTTACCCGTTCTCTGCCGAGTATGGTGCTGGTGAATTCCGAGGCAATCGGTGGTCAGAATGAAAAAAATGAAAAAGGGGACAGATCTATTTTTAGAATAATAAATTCGTCCCGCTCGGCGGCGTCGTTGAGCTTTTTCGAGTCGGATTCGTAGGGGGAAACTGGATCGTTTTCCGGGGGATTGGGCGTCGGTTTGATCATGATGAAACTCCTAGAGCAATGGAGCTGACACCATTCGCTGCGAAACGAAAGTTAGGTGGCAACTGTACGCGGGTTCGCAGACCAGGACTCTAGGAACCTGGCAGACCCGAGGGTCTCCCACGCACAGCCGCCATGACATGAGAGGCAGACCTGACGATCTGCTCAGGGACGGTAGACGATGTGCGCCTAGAGATTACCGGGCTGCGAAACCCGATCACTGATGTGCAGTGACGCGAATCAAGTTACCGAGCAGCCCCAAGACGCACAAGCCGGCGGATTCTGGCGTAACCGTAGGCAACGGCGCAAGGTTTTGTGGCTTTCTGGAAGAAAGCCTGAGGACGCTTAAACACAAACCCACAACGACGTTTAAAACGCCAAACAACGCGCCCGCAGGAGCGAGCCTGCTCGAGATCGAAACAATTGAAAAATGTATTGTCTACGCGTGCATATCAATGTTTTTCGCCCCCTCCTGCTGTTCATTTCATTTGCGAATAGGTTGAAGCTGCCATTACTGCGACGGCCAACACAACCCAGCACTGATTGTCGGCGCCAACGTTTCCTAAAATTGATTACTCAATGTAATAAGTGAAATTCAATTATTGGTCTCTACCATCGCCAGATCTAGCAATAAGATGGCTCCATCAAACCATCCCTGCTGGAGCATCCCGTGAAAAAAACCATTATTGCCGCCCTGCTCGCCGCTGCCACTAACTATGCCAATGCCGGCACGGTATTGGTTGTCCTGTCGGATCAGGCTCAACTGGACCTGAAAGACGGTAAGGTCATGCAGACAGGTTTCTTCCTGAACGAATTAATGCAACCGGTGCAGACTTTCATTGCCGCGGGTCAAACCGTTGTATTTGCCACCCCTAGCGGCAAGGCGCCAACGGCGGACGAGAAATCCAATGATGTGAACTTCTGGGGCGGCGATGAAAAGGCCCGTCAGGAAAGTCTCGCGCTGCTGGCCACGCTGAAGCTGACCTCGAAGAGCGACTCGCCGGCAATCAGCTTCGCGCAGGTTCAGAAAATCGGCTACGACAAGTTCGATGCCGTATTCGTGCCTGGCGGCCATGTCCCGATGCAGGATCTGCTGAAGGACAAGCAACTGGGCCAACTGCTGACCAACTTCCATGAAAAAGGCAAAGTCACCGGCTTCACCTGCCATGGCACCATAGCCATGTTGTCGGCGATCCCGGACGCGCGCGGTTTTGTCTCTGCGCTGGAATCGGGCAAGCAGCCGGCAGCGCCAGCCAACTGGATTTACAAGGGCTACAAAGTCACCGCCTTCACCGACGCGGAAGAAGAGCAGGCCAAAGGTTTCCTCGGTGGCGGTCATATGAAACTGTTCCCGCAGGATGGCCTGACGGCAGCCGGTGCGAACTTCTCCGAAGCCAAGCCATGGAGCGAGAACGTGGTCGAGGATCGCGAAGTCATTTCCGGCCAGAACCCACAGTCGGCAAAGGCAGTCGCCGTGGCCATGCTGGCGAAAATGAAGTAATCCCAGCCTGGTTGCAGGTGCTGCGGGTCAATCAGCTTTGGCTCCAGCACCGCCGTCTCTGCCGACACGCTGGAAGCTTGGGCGTCGGAAGACGACGCCCGCATTGTTCGCTCAGGCCCAAAGGCTCGCACCGCACCGGAGAGAAATCGGCCATCGGAACATGAAAGGCCGGGTCAGAAACGACAAATCTCCAATGTAGCGCGCAGTCCTGCAGGGATACGATTCTCTAATCTGATTTGCCCTCCCAAGCGTTCCGCAATCGTCTGAACGATAGCCAGCCCCAAACCTGCACCCTGGTCGTTTCCGCGACTGTAAAAACGCTCGAAAAGTCGCTCGCGATCTTCTTCGTTGATTCCCGGCCCCTCGTCTTCGACGCTGAGTTCGTAGCGATTGTCCTTTTTGCTCAGCCTCACCGTGATCACGCCATGCAGCGGGGAGAAATTCGCCGCATTGGTGACCAGGTTGTTCAAGGCAATATCAATGACAGCGGGGTCTACTCTCACAGGCTGGATGTCGGCGGTGACATCGAAAACCAGTTCGAGCTCCTTGCTCAACAACCAGGGCGTCAACTGAACAAGGCTCTCACGAACGGTGGCAACCAGATCGATCGGCGCGGGTGTTTGCGTGCCTGCCTGGGGTTCGATGCGGGCCATCGTGAGCAATTGATTGACCAGCCGACTGGTACGGTCCACGCCAGCGATGAGGTGTTCAAGTGAGGTGCGACGATCAGCTTCGCTCCCTGCCTCCAGAAGGTTCTGCGCATGGACCCTGAGCACGGCCAGTGGCGTGCGCATTTCGTGGGCGGCGTCAGCGACAAATCGTCGCTCACGCCCCAGCACTTCCTGAATCTGCGCGAGCATTCGGTTGAGCGCTGCCTGCATGGGTTCAAGCTCCGTGGGCAACGGCGTAAATTGCAAGGGCTCGAGCGAGCCAGGGTGCCTGGCCCTTAATGTCGCGGCCATGTTGACCAGCGGCTGCAAGCCCCAGCCAATGGCCAACCAGATCATTGCCGCCAGCATCAGGCTTCCCAGAATATTGGGCCACAACGTATGGCGCACAATTCGGTCGACCAAGTCCGAGCGGACGTCGTCTCTCTCCCCTACCCAGATGCGCAAACCGTTTTGCTTGTCTTCGAGCAGAAAGGCACGCCAGCGGCGATTGCTCAAGTCGACGACATCGCTGAAGCCTGGCGTCCTTGGCGGTGGGTTGAAAGACGGCGCGCTAGCGGTGTGTACCAGTACTTCGTTACTGGCGTTCCAGACTTGAAAGGCAATCTTCGTCTCGTAGGGATGGCCGTCGACCCTTGGCACCGCTTCGCTCAGGGCCTGATTGAAAGCCTGGTACAAATCAGCATGTTCTTTGCCGGTCATGGGCATGCGCATCACGCCTTGCAGCAGCCGGGCGTTCTGGGCCAGTTGTGCGTCATAGACTTCGGCGATTTCGTGGTTGCTGTCGTGCAGGTTGAGCAGGCTGATCACGGCCAGGCCGGCCAGCATCAGGCCGATGATCAGCGTCAAGGTGCGCCGCCTGATCGAAGTCATCCGCGCTCCTCCACCAGATAACCGACACCACGGATGGTGCGGATCAGGTCGGTGGAGAATTTCTTGCGCAAATGATGGATGTGAACTTCCAGCGTGTTGCTTTCGGCTTCCTCGCTCCAGCCGTACAGCAGTTGCATCAAATGGTCGCGAGTCATCACCCGCCCGGGCGGCGAAAGCAGTTCGTGCAGCAGTTGGTATTCCTTGGGCGTCAGGGCCACGGGCTCGCCCTTATAGCTGACCTGCTGAGTGCCGGGATTAAGGCTGATGCCCGCGTGCTCGATCGTCGATTGCGCGCGCCCGGCGCTTCTGCGCAAAAGCGCACGCAGGCGGGCTTTCAATTCCGCCAGGTCAAAAGGCTTGATCAGGTAATCATCGGCCCCGGCATCCAGCCCGGCGATACGGTCTTCGGTGGCATCGCGCGCGGTAAGGATCAGCACCGGCAGGTTGGAGCCACTGTCACGCAAACGCCGCAATACCTGCAGACCGTCCATGCGCGGCAGGCCGAGGTCGAGCACCACCAGATCGAAGGTTTCGCTGAGCAGCGAATGCAATGCGCTGCTGCCGTCCTGCAACCAGTCGACGGTGTAACCCTCGCGACCCAGGGATTGAGATATCCCCTCGCCGAGGGCCACGTCATCCTCTATCAGTAATAAACGCACATGGACTCCTGTCAGCCAAGTTTCTTGTTTATGTCCACCAACAGTGCTTCGATTTCCTTGCGACGCCCGGCATCGGCGGTTTCGCGTCCGGGTCTAGGCGCCGCCAGCAGTGCTTTTTGTAGCGCAGCCTTGGCTTCAACGTAACGCTTTTGACGGTAGAGGTGATCACCCCAGAAGTACAGGCTATCGATACCATTTGGGTTCATGCGCAGGGCCAGTTCGAGTAACTCCCCGGCTTTGTCCGAGTCGCCAAAACCGATGGGCCATCCCGGTACACGATCATACAGCGCGCCGAGGCTGGTGTAGGCTGAGCCCTGCAGCGCTTTGGGGTCAATCGCCAGTGCCTTTTCCAGATCGGCCTTGGCTTCCTTGACCTTGCCCAGCGCCCCCAGCCCTCCCTGGGCACCGGCCCAACTGCTGGTGACGATGCCGGACCAAATCCACGCTTCAGCAACCGATTGGCGCTCCTGAGTGAAGCGTGAGGCTTGTGCAGCGAGCTTTTCGAACGCGGCGGTTCGCTGCCCTTCCGGCACTTCGTACTGAATATGTGCCCAGCTTTGCTGGATATCGTTCAGGCGCTGCTGATCGGCAGCGTCCAGCGCCCAGGCGCCCTGGCTGAAGGCGCCAAGCAGCAGGCATGCGATGATGTATTTCATGGTTTGAGATTCTCCTGGTCTGTTTTCTGGCTCAAGCGGCGGATCAGCGGCAATTGCTTGCGCAAGCCACGGTCCACCAGGTGCGGTAGCAAACTGTTGAGGTGCACGAAAAAACGTTCCGGCCATCCCAGGTACAAGTCGCGACGGTCACCGGCAATGGCATGAATCACCGCGGTCGCCACGGTACGCGGATCGTCGACATTGGCCTTGAGCGCATCGTTCAGCGCCTGGGCTGCCGGACTGTTCATGCTGGTGCGGGTGGCTCGCGGGGCAACGTAGAGGACGCTGACCCGCGTGTCGGCCAGCTCCCGGCGCAGGGCTTCGGAAAATCCGCGCAGGGCAAACTTGCTGGCGCAATAATTGGCGTATCCGGCGTAGCCAATGGAGCCATACGTCGAACCGACGTTTACCACCATGGCGCTGTCAGCTTGCTTGAGCATCGGCAGCAGGATTTTGGTCAGACAGATCGGCGCGCTGATGTTCACCGCCAACATCGCGTTGATCTCGTTGTCATCGAGTTGTTCGAGCATGGCGAAATGATTGACGCCGGCGGCATTGATCAACAAGTTGATGCCGCCCATGCTTTCGGCTTCTGCCTGTACCTCCCGGCGCTCGGCGGCGACGGTCAGATCGGCGCCTACCCAGCACAGATTATTCGGGTAGCGTTTAAGCAACGCATCCAACGGCTCCCTATGTCGAGCCACCGCCAGCACATGGGCACCACTGGCACACAGGGCGGTAGCGATGGCCAGGCCGATGCCACCGCTGGCACCGGTCAACACGACTCGAGCTTCAGACAGGCGCATGGCGGTTCTCCCCGTCGCCCGGCAAGCCACGGAACATGTCGGCGTATAGCTTATAGACCACTTTCGATGCATGAATGACGGCGGCCTGGTCATCCGGATCATCCAGGGTGTCCATCAGTCGCCGGTAGGTCTGCATGTGCTCGATATCCAGAGAGCCGTGGGAACTGAGGTAGCTGAAGGCGCTTTCCGGCAGGTCCAGGCGTTCGCGAATGCTGCTGGCGGCGTGGGTGGCCAGGGCAATGCTGGTGCCTTCAAGCACATTGACCATGCCGAACAGTCCTACCGGGTTGTCTCGGGCAATCAGGTCGTAAAGGAAACCGACCATCAATTCGATAGGCAAGGACGGGCGGCCGTCGCGCACGGCATCCCTGTCACCGCCACAAGCCTCGATGTCATCGAGTATCCATTTTTCATGACCGTACTCATCTTCGATGTATTCGCACACCGCTTCACGCAGCCATTCCAGGCGCAATGGCAGGCGTGCACCGCAGGCCATCATCAACGGCACGGTATGGCGTACGTGGTAATAGGCCTGCGTCAGAAAGGCCCGGTAGCTTTCAAGGCTGACGTTGCCCTGCAACGCATTGCGAATGATCGGCAGGTTGAACAACGTCAAGCGTTCTTGGTGAGTGGCTTCTTGCAGGGTTTCAAAAAAACTCATGGCGCGGATTCCTCGGAAAATGCAGATTCGCTCAGTTGCGCCCGGTAACGCTCGACGATGGCGTCCCGGCGGGGTCGACCATTGGCTGTCAGCAAGCCATTGGTGGCGGTGAACGGTTGGTTAAGGCGAGTCCAGTGGTGGACCCGGGCGTAATCGGGCAAAGCCTCGTTGGCCTGGGCCACGGCGGCGGCCAGTTGTTCGTCAGTGCAGTCGGGATGATGGGGCCAGAGCAGCGCATGGTTGCGTGGCATGGCTTCGCCGTAGACGAACGCCTGGGCGATATGGCGGCGCTGGGTCAATTCGGCCTCGACCCATTCGGGGTTAACATTGCGCCCGAAACTGGTGACGAATTGATGCTTCTTGCGGCCCTTGATGTATAGAAACCCGTCGGCGTCGAACTCACCGAGATCACCGCTGGGCCACCACTGGGCGGTATTCGGTGCGTCCCCCAGATAGCCCAGCAGGGTCGCACCCTTGATCAACACTTCGCCATCGTCGGCCAGGCAAATCTGCACATGGGACAATGGCCGCCCGACACTGCCGAGACGCCGTGCTTGCGGACGATTGAGACATACCACCGACGCACATTCCGACAACCCGTAACCTTCGTAGACCGCAATGCCCACACGCTCGGCACGCCGCAGCAAGTCTTCGCAAACCCGGGCCCCTCCCACGGCGGCAAAACGCAAATGCCGGGGATCAAAGGCTTTCTGCTCGGCAGCGCTGACCAGCATTAGCAGCAGCTGTGGCACCAGGATCAGACTGTGAGGGCATCGACTGGCCAGGCATCCCAGCAGCAGCGGTACATTCACACCGCTGGCGCCTTGAATACCCAGTGACTCCTGGCTTGGCAGACTCAAGGTGGCACCCGCGTACAACGCGGCATAACAACCAATGTTTTCCAGCAAAATGGCCAACGGCAGCAGGGCCAGGTGGTGTTGCGGATCGGTAGGCTTGCTGGCTTGGTCCAATTCGCGGGTGACCCGCAGAATACTCTCGGCACTCAAGCACACACCTTTGGGGGTACCTGTCGTGCCCGATGTGAACGTCAGTTTGGCAGTGCCCTCAGGCAAATGGCTCGGGCTGTTGAAAGCGCGACACCAGAACTCGCCACTCTTCTGGTAGCCCGCTGCTTGCAGCTCCTCTTGCAATGAAGGCTCGGCGATCACCCGTTCGGCCTGGCTTTGTTCCAGGCAATGTTGCCGTTGCGCCGGGCTGAAAAACGGCGGCAAGGCCACACAGGTCAAGCCTTCAAACAAGGCGGCCAAGTCCCAGAGCATGGCGTCGATGCCATTGCCCAGTGCCAATGCAAGCACTTTGACATGCTCATCGCGCAAGCGCTGCTGGCGATGAATAACCTCTGCATACAGCGTGGCATAGTCCAGCTTTTGCTGATCGTCCCATAGCGCGGTGGTATTGGATTTTCGCTCGGCATGGTTGCGCAGGGTCAGTTTGAAGCGTTCCACTTCAGGCGACATGACAGGCCCCCTCCATGGACGTTGGCAAGCCCAAGCGGCTAAACAGACCTGTGTTGCTTAAATGAACGAACCCGGCCCGAATGTTGCCAACGTGGACCCAAGGTTTGCTTTCGTAGTAACTGCCCCAGGCGTGGCGGTCCTCGCCCAGCCGCGCAGGGTCGGCGGCACACAGCGTCACTGGCTTCAAACCCAAGCGATGGAAACTGTTTACCAGCCCCAGGTTTCCAGTAAATGCCACCCACTCAAGACCGCCCATGGCCAGCAGATAAGTCATCGCGATAATGCTCAGCCGAGCACTTCCTGTGCTGCTGGCCGCCAGATTGCCCACCTCGACGATACCCGAACGGACTATGGCCTGATCCGCGGCAGCACTGATCAGCGGATCAATCGCTTCATCCAGATAACCCTCGAGAAACAGCGGTCCGTCGCTTGCCAGACGTACACCCACCACCGCATGCAGCGCGCCGAGCGCATCGCTCATGCCAAACAATTGCGGCATGAAATGGCGAATGTCGGCACCATGGGCCTGGCGAAAACGTTGCTGGATGAAACTTTCGAAGGTGCACCGTTGCGGGTCGTCGGGCAGTGCTCTGACCAGACGCATCTGCGGCGTTTCGGCTTGGCCGAAATGCAGCGGCAACTGAACATTCCAGTTGAAATCGGACATTGAAAGACACCTCCCCCGGATCAATTTGGGAGAAGTATCAAACGCATTTCTTAACGAAGTCTGAAGGTGAAATAAGTTTGACCAAAATCGTCTTCAGATTGCCTTAAGGCTTGGCGGGCAGTGTGACAGCCGTCGGCTCGATAGCCGAACCCACGCTGTTCAAACGAGTTGACAGTTTATTACCTGCATGAGGCCAAAAATGACTGGCGATAAAACAACACAACGCTACACAAGGCTGTCGATCACTTTGCACTGGCTGATGCTGGCGCTCTTCGTCGGCGTATACGTTTGCATCGAAACCAAGGGATTGTTGCCACGGGGCAACCCTTTAAAGGGTTTGTTTCTCGGGTTGCACGGGCTGTTCGGTCTTGCCATCTTTGCCCTGGTCTGGGTCCGTCTGCTCGGGCGACTGACACCACGCCCACCCATCACGCCAGCGTTGCCCGCCTGGCAAACCGCTATTTCTCACCTGATGCATCTGGCGCTGTATGTCCTGATGATCGCCACGCCATTGCTAGCCTGGCTGATGCTGGCAGCAGGCGGCAAACCGATGCCGTATTTCGGTTTTTTCCTGCCAGCACCGGTGGCGGTCGATCCTGACCTGGCCAAGCAATTGAAGCAATGGCACGAGCTGCTCGGCAGCGCCGGTTATTGGCTGATCGGCCTGCATGCGGCGGCGGGGTTGTTTCATCATTACTACGTGGGCGACAACACATTGACCCGTATGCTGCCAAGGCGTTGATTGCCCTTGAGCCCCGGACATTCAATCAAAATCCGAACGCCTTCGATTTCAACTCCACAAGAGGCCGGGGCAGGTTTTCCACCCGCCCCGCCCTTCGCCTAGCCTTTTACGAACGCCAGCAAATCAGCATTGATTGCATCGGCGTGGGTGGTAGGCATTCCGTGCGGGTAGCCCGAGTAAATTTTCAGGGTGCTGTTCTGCAATAGTTTGGCCGACAGGAGCCCGGAGTTTTCGTAGGGCACGATCTGGTCGTCATCACCGTGCATCACCAGCACCGGTATCGTGATGCTCTTGAGATCGTCGGTAAAGTCGGTCTGGGAGAAGGCTACGATTCCGTCGTAATGCGCCTTCGCACAGCCCATCATGCCTTGGCGCCACCAGTTGCGAATGATGCCCTCGGACGGTGTTGCACCCGGGCGGTTGTAACCGTAGAAAGGTCCTGCTGGAACGTCATGGTAGAACTGCGCGCGATTGGCGGTCAGTTGCGCCTGCAAGTCATCGAAAACCGACTTCGGCAAGCCTCCAGGATTGCCTGGGGTCTGAACCATCAACGGTGGTACGGCGCCGATGATTGCGGCCTTCGACACACGGTCTTCGCCATGGCGCGCGATGTAGTGGATGACTTCGCCACCGCCGGTGGAGTGTCCTACATGGACAGCGCCTTGCACCCCAAGATGGTCGACCACGGCCGCGACATCGTCGGCATAGTGATCCATGTCGTGCCCGTCCCAAACCTGTGTGGATCGTCCGTGGCCGCGCCGGTCGTGTGCAATGACCCGGTAGCCGTTTGCCAGGAAAAACAGCATCTGCGCATCCCAGTCATCCGCACTGAGTGGCCATCCGTGGTGAAAGAACAGCACCTGGGCATCACGTGGCCCCCAGTCTTTGTAAAAGATCTCAACACCGTCCTGCGTCGTCACATAACCCATGCTCGCATCTCCTGTATGAAATGGAGGTCACGATCGGCATCGTGGCCTGTTGCATCCGCACTGCTTCGCCGCCCAATCACTTCAGGTTTGAAGTCAACTTCAAGGTCAATGGTTTTGCCAGGCGGAATATGAGCATAGGCGAACTGGCAACAATCGGCGGATTGGCGCCTTCACGTCTGCCCACGGCCTTTGACGATTGAGGATTCAGGCCTGATCGCAGGATTGGCCCTGCGCTTTTGTCGCGCTTGCTCGCCCTCCACCAGCGCCTGACGCACCAGCGCCCTCGCCGCCCAAGCGGTGCAGTCGAGTGATTCCTCGATGCTTGCACCGCTGATATCACGCACGGCAATCATCGCCTCGGTACCCATGACAATCGACAGCGCCTGCTTCAGTCGTTTGCGCGCCCGGGGTGAAAGCGTGTCCTTGAGTGAGTCGACGATCGGTTCGATGTAGCTCATCCGCCGACCCGGCCTTAACGGCTCGTGCGTCTCACTTTCCAGCCACACGGTCATGAACGAACGCTCCATCACGTGCAGGCCGATTTCGTCCTCGATCAACAGTTTGTTCAACGCGATCGCCGCAAGCCCGACGGCCTTCACCGGATCGTCTCCCGGCTGCCAGAAATGCTCCAGCGGCTTCATCTCACGATCGGCCGCGGTCTCACTGATCAGGGCCTCCATGGAAGGAAAATAGCGATAGGCCGTGGCGCGCGAGACCATTGCGCGCTCGGCCACCTGTGCGACTGTCGGGTTATGGCCCTCGTCGCGCATGGCAATGGCGGCATCGATCAGCGCTTGGCGCGTGCGATGTTTCTGGTTGGCGCGGCCTTGGGAATCGATGTCGCTGACGGACGGGCTTGACTTCGGTTTCGGCATGGAATAAATGATACTCCGTCTATTCATGAGACTAGAGTCTCATAATAGGCAGAAGGCACGGGATATGCCAACAACCCCGAGCACGGCACGACCGCTGCGCCGGGCAGAACGACTTCACATCGATATCCGGCAACTGAGCGCGCCTCAGGCGCGCATGAGGTGAGTGTCATGAATTTCAATCCCCGTTCGCGGACCTGGTTTCGGCTGGCTGCTCTCTATTTTGCCTTTGGCGTGTTGATGGGTGTGACAATGGGCGCAACCGGCGACCACTCGCTCTTCGCGGTACATGCCCATGTCAATTTGTTGGGATGGGTGTCAATGGCCCTGTTCGGGCTCATCGGTGCAATGCACCCCTCAATGACTGAAGGACGCATTGCTGCAGCGCAATTGTGGACCTACAACGTCGGCGTGCCGGTCATGCTCGGCGCATTGACCCTGCGCCTCAAGGGCTTCGCCGCAGTGGAGCCGTTGATTGCCATCGCCTCGGTGCTGATTGGCTGCAGCGTGCTGCTTTTTGTCTGGCTGGTGTTCTCGCGAGTCGGTGTATCGGCCCAACACCCAAATCAGGTTGCGGCCAGCCCACCATCAATCAGGTAGATGGCGAAAGAAAACGTCACGATCGACAGCACCGTACTGACCAGGATGGAAGTCGCGGCTTCACTCTGATAGGCGCCGGTCTGGTTGGCGAACATCGCCGGGATCGTCGCCGACGGAAGCGCGCAGAGCAGGATCATCTGTTGGGCGTAGAGCCCATGGGTGCCCAGCATCACAGTGGCAGCGAACATCAACACCGGGTGAATGAGCAGTTTGAGCCCAAGATTGCCCCAGACTTCACCCGACATCTTCAGTTTTTCGGAGGACATGATCAGTCCCAGGCACAGCAGTGACACCCCAGGCGTGGCCTTGCCGAGCAGATTGAGTGACTCCGCAGCAATTGGCGGCAGTTTGAACTGCAGCAGCGAGATCAGGATGCCAAGGGCTGGCGCCCACATCAGCGGACGGCGCACCGCTCCCGAGAGGCTCGATACGAACGCCTGGGTGCCGCTGCCTTTTCCATCGGCGATGGTGAGCAGCATGGTGGTCAGCGGGATCATTACCAGGCTCGCAACCAGGTTCAGCACGAGCACTGAATAAATGCTCCCGGCGCCGTACATCGTCGCGAGGATGGGAATGCCCATGAACGCTGCATCCGGATAACCGTTGACGAAGCCCTTGAGCGTCGCAACCTTGAGGTTGCGCGTGGTGAACCAGCCGATCGCCAGCGCTATGGTGTACATGCCCATGATGCCGATAAACGTCGCCACGACAAATTTGAAGTCGAACAGCTGTTCACGAGGCGTGCTCGCCATCCCGACAAACAGCAGCGCCGGGAATATCCAGCCCAGCACCAGCCGGCTGATCAGCAGGCTGTCCGAATGGGTAAGCCGCCCGCGCTTGCCGGCGATATAGCCGAGCGCGATCACAAAGGCGACGGGCAAAATCGGCCCTACGATTCTGTCTAACATGTGCTCAATCCTCGTATTTGTTTTTATCAAGAATGTCGTCGTGACTGATCGAGGCCGACACGGCTACAGCCGTATGGGCGTCGATCCATCGTGGCAATGACCTGGCGGTCCTTGCGATCAGGGTTTGAAGCGATAGTCGCGGATGACGTCCTGGTCCGGTTCGATTCCGAGCCCCGGCCCCTGCGGCACGTCGATGCGGCCGTTACGCGGAATAATGGCGTCGCCATAGAGTTGCGCTTCGAGATCGAAGTAACGCCATTCGACCAGTGACTTCGCACCGCCGAGAGCGGCACTGCCATGCACGGCGGCCAGCAGGCCGGGGCCGTCATAGAAGGCGTGGACCATTACCGTGACGCCGTGGGCATTGGCCAGCGCATAAACTTTTTGCAGTTCGGTGATGCCACCCATTTTTGCCGGGCTCGGCTGAATGAAGTCGACCGCGCCAGCCTCCAGCAGATGCTGGAAGTCCATCAGCGTCGAAGCATTCTCACCGGCCGCAACCGGGATGCCGCCGTGCTGACGAACCCTCGCCAGCCCCGAATAATCTTCCGGCGGCCACACCGGTTCTTCGATCCAGCGCAGGTTCAACGGGCGAAGTTTCTCGGTCATATCGAGCGCTTCGCGCACCGACCACGGGGCGTTCACGTCGAGGGTAACTTCCACACCGGGGCCTGCGGCTTCGCATGCGGCGCGGATGACATCGGCATCCACCTCATGCAATTTCAGATGACGGAAACCGCTGTTCACCGCACGCTGCACATTGATCCTGATCAGCTCAGGGTCGGCATAGCGGATCAAGCTTGCATACGCCGCCAGCGAAGTGGCCTCGCTGCCCCCCAGCAGTTGGTAAATCGGTTGACCGGCCGCTTTGCCGGCGATATCCCACAAGGCGATATCAATCGCCGACAAGCCATAAATGAACGCACCACTGCGACCGAAGACGTGAAACTTCCTCTGCAAGTCGCCCTGCAATTTCTCGCGTCGCGTGACATCCGCGCCGATCAGCTCAGGCGCGAGGATTGTGTCGATCACGATTTTCACTGCCGGTATTGCGGTGAAGCCGAAGGTTTCACCCCAGCCGACGATACCGTCATCCGTGGTGACCTTAACCACGAGGGAATCGACCATCTGAAGATCTTTCGGGCCCCATACGCCCCCGGCCGATTTGCCCCCCGTGGTAAAGGGAATTCGAAGCGGAATGGTTTCAATGCTGGCAATTTTCATAAGGCTGCGCCTCGGGCAGGTTGCAAAAGTGGCGCGGCGAGTTTCGGAGTTCGTCCGCGTCAGGGTTGAGAACAACGTATATGACGTCCTGTTGTCCCTCAACTGAACAACTATCGCTTTTTCACACGCACTCACAAATAACAACATAACTTATTGTTTTAATTGGTTTTAATGATTGATGTCGTTGGCGTATTTCAGTTGTTACTGACTGGAACAAGTCTTCTCATGTAGATTAAGAAGACAAGTGAAAGGGATGAATGAGCATGAGTGAAATGAATGTGCAACCCGTCGCGCGGCGACCTCATCTTGCCGAGCACATTGCCCGCTCGTTGAGCGACGAGATCGCTTCTGGACGCCTGCGGCCGGGAGACCGTTTGCCGACGGAACAATTTCTCTCGCAGAACTTCGGCGTCAGCAGGAATGTCGTTCGCGAAGGGATCGCGACGCTTCGTGCTCAAGGGCTGATCCAGTCGCGCCAGGGCGTTGGCGTCTTCGTCTCGGCCGCGGCGCACTCGCCGCAGCCTTCACCTCAGCGCGAGCGCGCGCCGTTGCTGGACGGCGATAATACGATCCGCAATATGTTCGAAGTGCGCGCCGTACTGGAAAGCCAGGCTGCTGCACTCGCGGCGTCGCACATGACCCCACACAAGCTGAAAACGATCCAGGCTGCCGTTCTGCGGATGCAATATGAAGGCGAACCGACGCTGGAGACGGTCAATGCCGACCTCGACTTCCATCGAGCTGTGGCCGCAGCATCGGGCAACGACTATCTGGAGACGATGATTCGTACCGTGCTCGAGCCGATGCGGGCTCTGATCACCATGAACTTCGCTCGGCGGGGCCCGGTGTTCAGCAATATTCCGCATGCGGCACGCGGTGAGCATGAAGACCTTGTGCAGGCGTTGACCGACCGCAATGCGGCGGCGGCACGCCAGATCATGGGGCAGCATATCGTCAATGCCGCCTCACGATTCGGCTACGAAATTGATTTCTTTTAATGTGAACGGCCGGACGGCGGTTGTTTCGTTGTCCTACAAGAACAACATCCGAGAGCGCAGGTGCATTTGCCGGGTGCATCACAGTTGCGTCGCAGATACCAACTGAGAATCGACTCGCGACTTGCGAGCCGCTATTACGCTGTTCAAAAGCCCGGACCAGCGGTAAAGACCTGTCATGAAATGAAAAAATGCTGTCGCCCAATGCAAGATCGGAAGCCACACCGTCAATAATATCTTCTTCACAGAGCAACCCCCGTTATTCGAAGGCATGCAGAGTCAGCGAACTACTGACCTGCAGTCTTCAGTCCTGTGGAGAAAAACAAAAATGCGTGTAAGAAAATTTGCTGCCAACCTGAACGCCGTGATGGTAGGCCTGACCCAAGTCAGTACGGTACTTGGCAACCCGATCAGGGGAGATGAGGAAGGAAAGGATAAAGCGTTGATTACGCCGGACCAGGACGCCTTTTATCCAGATTACACAGCCCTTCTTCAATGCTTTGGCGAGCGGGAAGATGAGTGAGCAGGCAAATTGTGAAACAGCCGCGTAGCTTTTGACTCGACCTGTGATTACCAATCCGCGGCACTGGCCGCCCGTGGCGATCTCGGATGAGATCGCCACTTTTGCTGCAGGTTAATCAATTGCCGTTTGGCAGCGACAAGTTGATCCCTTCTTTCTTCAACGCATCACGCACGTATTGGAATTTCTGGTACTGCGACAATTCCATCGGCCCGTCGTAACCCATGCTTTGCAACTTGCGTGGTGGGTAGTCAACGTAGGTTTTCATCAGTTTCATGATCGCTGCCGAGATCGGCACCATGGTCCAGGTCCGCTCGGTGAAGTTGTTCATGAACAGGTCATAGCGCTCTTGCGGGTCTTGCCACAAGTCAAACACCTGCGGCACGGTGGCTACGTATTTTTGTGCGCCTTTCCAGCCCAGGTTCGAGTCCACGGCCAGCCCCCCTGTTTGTGCGCCATCGTCGCCTCGCAGGTTGAATACCGCTTTGTAGTTGCCGACACGCGCCGCGCCTGGGGACAGTTCATTCTCGGTAAAGTAGAACCACTCCTTGCGCGGCGAAGGTGCACTGCCGGTGAGTACTGGCGTCATGTCGTAGCTGTCGAAGATGATCGGCTGCCCCTCGCGATCTTTCTCTGGCAGTTTCACGCCAGCCACAGCGGCGAACGTCGCCATCAAATCCAGGCCGCCGAGGATCTCGTGATTTTTCGTGTTCGGCTTGATCTTGTCTGGCCAGACGGCAATCGCCGGTACGCGGTTCCCACCCTCACGCACGGTGCCCTTGGTGCCGCGGAACGGCGTGTAGCCAGCATCCGGGTAAACGTCCTGCCAGGCCCCGTTGTCAGTGGTGTAAACCACCAGCGTGTTCTTATCCAGGCCCAGCGCCTTGAGCTTGTCCATGATGCGGCCAATATGGGTATCGAGTTCGACAACCGAATCGGCATACTTGGATTTGGACATCGACTTATGAACGAACTCCGGTGCCGGCAAGTTCGGTTGATGCACTTTCATGAAGTTGACGTTGATGAAGAACGGCTTGTCGGATTTGGCCGCCGTGTCGAGAAACTCAAGGGCAGCTTTTTCGACGTAGTTATCAAAGAACGGAATGCCGACCACGCCGGGTTTACCGTCGACCACCGGCGTGTCCACGTATTGGCCATTGACCTTGAATTCCTCTACCGCTTTTTCGCCGGCCTTGCCGGACAGCGCGCCTTTGGTCACCTTCTGGAACATCTCACGGGTCTCCGGATCCATGTCGGGGAACCACGTGGGGTCGGCGTAGGTATAGGCATTGAGATGGTACAGGCCGACGTACTTCATCACGTCATAGCCCTGGGCATTGGGCAGTGCGTAGTCGGCTTCGCCCAAGTGCCATTTGCCGGTGAAGTAGGTGTCATAGCCGCCGGTCTTCAACACGGATGCGAGCGTCCATTCGGCGGCTGGCAAACCACCGCCCTGCCCCTGAAACGCCACGGTGGTCATGCCGCTGCGATTGGGGATGCGCCCGGTTTGCATGGCCGCCCGGCCGGGTGTGCAACTCGGCTGCGCATAGAAGGAGTAAAAGGTCACACCTTCTGCCGCCAACTCATCGATTTTCGGCGTGGGCATGCCGCGTCCAATCCCACCTCCGTACGGCCCCAGATCGCCGTAGCCAGTGTCATCGGAAACGATGAACAGGATATTGGTTTTTTCCGTTTGAGCAGCGTGGGCAAGCCCGTTCAATGACAACAGTGCAACAAACACGACAGACAACTTGAAACGATTCGATAGCTTATCCATTCCAGCAACCTCGTAGTTTCACAATGTTGGCCGGTGATAAGTGCACAACTGCATGGGTCCATGGTGCATTGACCACCGTGTAATTAGCCCAGGTACTGCATACAGAATCATCCCCCCTTGTTGCATGAGCCCGTACGATTCAAGGCGCACGAAGGAGTCTAGTGCGATTTTTTCAGCTCAGCGGGAGGCGTTTGCTCATACGTGGATTTCGCAAGGATGGCAGCGTCGATCTTTTTTGCGGGGATATCGCACAAGCGGCTCGGTGAACGGTGTCGTTCCTGGCTGAAAAAAACGGGCGCCTGTAAGAGGCGCCCGTCGTTTATGGCATCTGACGGATCACGTCGTTAATCGTGTCCGTTATGACCCTTCTGCTTCATGGCCTTGAGAATGCCGTCCAGGTTGTACGTTTCCGGCGCCTGCATGGGCGGGAAGTCCTGGTACGACATCAGCTCCTTCTCCCAGAGCAACTGCCCGATCGGCAACATGTTCCAGTTGTAGACATAGGCATTGCCAGGGGAGCCCAAGGCGCCGCCATAACCGGTTATGGACTTCGCGTCAGCGCCGACCGTTGTTTCAAACGGGTCGCGCTTGAGGTTGAGCAGTTGGGTCCAGTGGAACGTGGTCGCGCCATACAAACCGCCTGTCGCGGTATCCGGCACCATGGTGTAGTACATCTTCCAGTTCTTGTAGCGCACCGCCGAAGGTTGCGAGCCGGTGTAGTAGAAGAATGTATCGCGCGCCGATTTGTCGGTTTTCCCCGTCAGGTAGTCAGTCTGGTCCACCCCATCGAGCTTGGTCTTGACGATGCCCGGGTAGCTGCCCGCCATGATTTGCTCGTTGAGTTCATTGCCCTTCTTGCCGCCAGCGATATTGACCAGCGTCGGTACCCAGTCGAGCGAGGCAAAGATGTCAGTCAGGACGGTGCCAGGTTTGATCTTTCCGGGCCAGCGAATGACCAGTGGCGCGCGCATGCCTCCCTCCCAGGTGGTCAACTTGCCGCCCTTGAACGGGGTTGTGCCGCCGTCCGGAAAGGTAATGGTTTCCGCACCGTTATCGGTGGTGAAGACGACGATGGTGTTGTCCAACTGGCCCATGTCCTCGAGTTTCTTCAGGACATACCCAATGTTGTCATCGAGTTGCTTCATGCCGGCTTCGTTGGTGCCCCAGTCTTTTCCACCGGGCTCACCGACCATGGCGTCGTACTTGGGTGGCAGCACCGTGGTGATGTGCATGCGCGCCGGGTTGTACCAGACGAAGAAAGGTTTGTTGGTTTTCTTCGGATCGTTGCGGTCGAGGAAGTCGATGACCTTGGCGGAGATTTCTTCATCCACGGACTTCGAGCGTTCCAGCGTCAGCGGACCTTCGTCCTTGCACGTGGTGTTCTTCTGCGTACCATCACTGGAAACGCAAGACATGACCGGACGAGGTGGCGTCAGGCAGGTGCCTTCCCGCGGATCGATCGCGCCAGGCACGTCCGGCAGCCCATTGATCGGTGTGGCCTTGCACGGTGGTGCGATGCCCTGCACTTGCGGCGTCTTGTTGATGTCGACAAAACTCACGCCCTGCATCGCGTCGAGGTGATAGAGATAACCCCAGAACTCCTGGAAACCATGGGATGTGGGCAGTGCTTCGAAGTTATCACCGAGGTGATTCTTGCCGAACTCACCGGTTGTATAGCCCAGGTCCAGCAAAAACTTCGACAGTGCAGGTGTGCCTGGCCGCAGCCAGGACGGACTGCCGGGCAGTTGCGGTGGAATCATACCGGTGCGCAGCGGGTGCATCCCGGTAAAGAAAGCGTTACGTCCTGCCGTACAACTCTGCTCGGCATAGTAGGTCATGAACTTCGCACCTTCCTGGGCGATGCGATCGATGTTCGGCGTCTCACCGACCGCCAGACCCTGGTGATAGATGCTCGGCTGCATCCAGCCGATGTCGTCGGCCATGATGAATACGATATTGGGTTTCTGATCGGCAGCTTGAATCACTGTCGACAGGCTGGCGCCTGCTGCCAGACTGCTCAACGCCAATCCCGTCAGTACAAGTTTTCTGAGCTTCATGAATTTGATCCTCTCGCAGTTGATTCACAGAACTACCCGTCTCGGATACGTCGTGCTCTCATCTCTCAAGGCTCAAAAACTGCAACTACCCCAATCCCTGTACCGACGGTCATCCGCCTTTCGTGTGGGACTCTTAATAAATTGAGCTTTGACCGTAATGGCTTGTGGCTCTTGCCTTGTACATACCCAATTCAGCCCCTGCCACTAACAGGAGAGTGAGTATAGACGCGCATTTACCAAGTGCCGGCCGCAAAGGCGCGTCAGGGTTCAGGTCATTTCACCGCTTTGCCTGGGCGACATCGCCGCAAAAGATATCGACGTTGCCGTCCTCGGGCGAAGTTCGTACGACGACGGAATATTGCCCGGACAGCAACTCTGATGTTGCGATAGGCGCATTACGGTAAAAACTCCACCCGTTGGACCCGGCTTCGTTTTTTGTATTGACCTTATCGTTCATGGCGTAAGCCACTGGCCCGGGTTTCTGGCAACTGCCTTTATTGATGAAGGTGTAAATGCGCGGTGGCAGAATCGTTCCGTCCGGAACACCCGAGATGAAGAAATCGAAGTTGGTTTGATTGCCCTCGGGGGTCAACGTGGCGTTGCCGGTATGTCCGACATTGGCGTGGGTGGCCGCCAGAGGCAAATTCATGGAGTGGTTTGAAGCGGTACTGCAACCGAACAGACTTGCCACGAGAAGCGCTAACGGGACGCTGCGAATATTCATAAACAACCTCCAAAAGTGGAAGAAGTGCATGGGGGGAACATTGGGTATAGCTCATAAATAAATGGGGGGTTCTCAATAAATCCGCGTCGTGAAACTTAACTTCCGTCACTCACTGCCCCGGACGGAAAATGGAAGAATCGCAGGTAGCGACCGCCACTCTCAAGCGAAGGCTCTGCGACGGGCATTCGGACTCACGCCTCCATGATCTTGATCAACAGACTTTCACGCTGACGAACATCGGCCTCCACTTCCCTGACTTCGTTCATGTACACCTCCACCGCAGGCGGCAGCGAGCGCTCCTTGAGATGAATAAAGCCGTAGCGCGTACGCAGTGCGAGGTCTTGAACCGGTAACGGCACGATTTCGCCTGCGTTGAGTTCGCGCTCGAACGTCGACAGATTCCCCAGCGTCAGGGCATTGCTGTGCTCGACGAATTGGACGATTTGCATGGGCACATCAATTTCGATTGCCGGAACGAAGTCCCCGGTCAGCGCATCATAGGCACCCGCACAACCGAGGGTTGCCGGAAGCAAGTGGGTCGCCAATCGCAAGGGAATGCGCGACGCCACCCACGGGTAATCGAGCGTTTGCGCAAGGGTCACGCGGCGGTTTTGTGCCAGCAGCGGATGATCGGGGCGACAAAACAGCCGGCCCTCGTGCTCGCCCAACAATTGGCAGGTGAGTTCTTCCCGGCCTTGCAGCGTACTGATTTCAGCGATGCCCAGGTCGACCACGCCTGTCAGCACTTGATGCGCCACCTCGCGCCACCCGGCGACATGGGCCGTCACTTTGATTTGCGGATGGCGGGCATGCATCCGCGCAATGGCGGCATAGCCGCTGATGACGCTGGGGTAAGGGCCAAAAGCGACTTTCAGCGCGCCGATGTCCCCGCCCGCGAGCAAGGCGATGTCGCGCCGCAGATCCTGCTCAGCCACCAGCAAGCGCTGGCTCTTCTCCCGCAGTAAATGACCAAATGCGGTCAATGCCACGCCATCGCTGCGACGATCGAACAACGTGACGCCCAGTTCGCGCTCAAGCAACTGAATGCTTTTGCTCAACGCCGGCTGAGAAACACCCAGCGCCTTTGCCGCGCGGCCAAAGTGGGCGTGTTCGATCAATGCCAGAAACTGGCGTAAACGGGTGGGCGTCATCTCATAACCTTTATGCTATCGAAACGCGTTAAACAGGAATTTTTTGGAATCAAATGAATATGCTATTCATGGTTCAGCTGGTCAAGCTGACAACGCAGAACAATCGCGTTGCCTTGACGCCCTTGAACACTTCATCTGGCGCAGGAACCTTTCATGTACAACAAGACCCTCCATCTGGCACTGGCGATCACACTTGGCGGTGGCATCAGCCCTTGCGTTTTCGCTGCCGATGCAAACGGCGCAGCTTCCGATCCGGCTCCATCGCAAAACGTGCACTTCGACAGCAAGGGCAAGGCGCCTTCGTCCTACACGGTCGACATGCAAAACACTGTGCGCAAGACACTCCCCTTTGCAGACAAGCGCGACCTAGAAGAAGCGAAAAAAGGCTTCATCGCCGCACCGCCCTACAAGAAGATCATGGCCGACGCCGGGAACGTCGCGTGGAACATGGGGAGCTACAACTTCCTGAATGAAGGCAAGGATTACGACAGCATCAATCCGTCGCTGCAGCGCCAGGCGCTGCTGAATACGGCCTATGGCCTTTATGAAGTCGTGCCGGACAAGATTTACCAGGTGCGCGGCTTTGACCTGGCCAATATCACCTTCATCAAGGGCGACACCGGCTGGATTGTCTTCGACACGCTGTTGTCGAAGGAAACCGCCAGGGCCGCCCTGGACTTCATCAACGAAAAACTGGGCAAGCGCCCGGTCGTAGCGGTGGTGATCTCCCACTCCCATGCCGATCACTTTGGCGGAATCCGCGGCGTGGTCGACGAGGCCGATGTCCGCAGCGGCAAGATCCCGCTGATTGCGCCGCAAGGTTTCATGGAGCATGCCGTGGCTGAAAACGTCTACGCCGGCAACGCCATGAACCGACGGGCGTTCTTGCAATATGGTTTGCTGTTGCCGCACAGCCCCTATGGGCATGTCGACATGGCCATTGGTAAAAACGCTTCCAGTGGCAACATGGGCCTGATCGAACCTAATCGCTTTATTACCAAAGATTTCGAAACCCTGACCATCGACGGTGTGGAGATGGAATTCCAGAGCACGCCAGGCACTGAAGCGCCCGCCGAGATGAACACCTGGTTCCCACAGTTCAAGGCGTTCTGGGCAGCCGAGAACATCACTGGCACCATCCATAACATCTATACCCTGCGCGGCGCCCTTGTCCGCGACCCGCTGGTCTGGTCGAAGAACATCAACAATGCCCTGTATCGCTACGGTCAAACGGCAGACGTCATGTTCGCCTCCCACAGTTGGCCACGCTGGGGCAATGAGCGGATTCAGGATGTGATGCGCGCGCAACGCGATGCCTATGCAAACCTGAACAACGCCGTGCTGCATGCCGCCAACCAGGGCGTCACCATCAACGAGATTCAAAACGTCTACAAATTGCCCGAAAGCCTGAAAAACAACTGGGCGACCCATAGCTACCACGGCTCGGAAGAACACAACAGTCGCGCCGTGATCAACCGCTACCTGGGTTACTGGGATGCCAATCCGGCGACTTTGATGCCGTTGTCGCCCAAGGACTCGGCCCCGCTGTACGTGGAAATGATGGGCGGCGCCGACAAGATCATGAGCAAGGGACAATCCTTGTTCGATCAGGGCAAGTACCGCGAAGCGTATGAAATCCTCAACAAGCTGGTGTATGCCGAACCGCAGAACAGCAAGGCCAAGGACCTGCTGGCGGACGTCTATGAGCAAGTCGGTTATCAGAAGGAAAGTGCCGGTGTGCGCAACAGTTTCCTTTCGGCCGCGTATGAACTGCGCCATGGCATGCCCAAGGGCGTGCCGCCAAAAACCGGCGGCGCGGACATGATCCGCGGCATGAGCACCGAGTTATGGCTGGAGTACCTGGGCATTGCCCTGGATGGCAGCAAAGTGACGAATCAGCACTTCACTTTCAATCTCAAGACACCGGATAACGGCGAGCAATTTGTCGTGGAGTTGAGCAACTCGACGCTGACCAATATCAAGGGGCAGCAAGCCAGCAAACCTGATCTCACCATCACCGTCGACCGAGCTGATCTGGAAGGTGTCATGGCCAGGAAAACCGGATTCGATCAACTTGTTGCAGCCGGCAAAGCCACTTTCGAAGGCGATCGTAAACCCTTCGAACTGTTGATGTCGGCCATCACTCCGTTCACGCCGACGTTTGAACTCCTGCCGGGTACTCGTCAGTAAGTTGTAAGGAATAGCGTTTCATCCTGCCCAGGGTGAAGCGCTTTCGCGCTCGACCGTAACTATGGCCTAACTTGGTCCGCCTTACTTGAAAAGCCAGACATCGGACTTTCATGACGCGGCGCGAGCAACTTTATTCGTACCTTGCCCCTTCCAATATCACGAATATGAACTACCACTTATGAGTGATCGAATCGCGCTGAGTCAATGCAGTTAAAGTTATTCGATATTTGCTATTAGCCTTATTTCGAAAATGCACACTTGCCGGGATCTAATCCATGCAAACAAGAACAGGTGCAATGCCCGCCTTCACGTTACTGGCCCTGTGCAGTCAACAAGCCTGGGCCGGCGGTATCATGCTCTACGAAATCGGCACCGATAACGCCGGGTTGGCCAACGCCGGTGCCGCCGCCCGCGCGCAAGGCCCTTCGACAATTGCCAGCAACCCGGCGGGGCTGAGCTACCTGCCCGGCACGCAGATCACCGGTGGTTTGCAGGTGCTGTATGGCGACCTGAGCTTCGATCGCGATGCCGACACCAATGTGTCTGGCAGCGGCAGCGGCAATGGCCTTGATCCGATTCCCGGCGGCAGTTTTTTCATCAGTCATGAACTGGATGATCATTGGAGCGTCGGTTTCGGCCAGTACGCCGACTTCGGCCTGGCGGTCAACTACGACAACGAATGGTCCGGACGCTACTTCGCGCAGAACGCCAGCATCGGTGGATTGTCGCTGGTGCCCAGCGTGGCCTATCGCTTTAACGAGCAGTGGTCGGTCGGGGTGGGCGTAAAAGCCATGTACGGCATGTTGCAGGCACAGACCGCCATCGACCGTTCGCCGTTCGGCTTTACCGACCGAGGCGACGGCCAGTTCAAATACAAGGACAACGACTGGGGGTTCGGCGCCAATGTCGGGGTGATCTACGCACCGCAAACCGGCACCCGCATCGGCCTGACCTACACCAGCAAAGTCGATCTGGATTTCGAAGACGGGCTGGATGTGAAAGGTAACGGTCCGGCACTGGATCGCCTCAACGGCCTGAACACCCAACTCGACGTGACCGTGCCACAGACAGTCACCCTGAGCCTGTTCCAGCAACTCGACCGGCAGTGGGCCTTGCTCGCATCGGTCAACTGGCAGGATTGGTCAAAATTCGGCGACATCGCCGTGCAGGTTGACACCACGGCACTCGGCGCCCAGTCAACCACGGTCGACGCCGACTTCAAGGACACCTGGCACCTGTCGCTCGGGGCGCAATACCAGGCCACGCCACAATGGCTGTGGAACGTCGGCGTGGCTTACGACAGCAGCGCCGTGTCCGACAACAAGCGCACCGTGACGGTACCGATGGCCGAATCCTGGCGCTTCGCGACAGGCGCCACCTATGCACTGAACAAGGACACCGACGTCAACGTCAGCTGGGCCATGATCTGGATCGGCGACATGCCGGTGGACCAGACCAAAAACGTTTCGGGCAATCGAATTTCCGGTCAATTCGACAGCGCCTGGATTCAAGCCGTGACCGGGAACATGACCTGGCGCTTTTAAGTGTCTCGCCACCCCCAAAGCGACTTCTTCCAAGGAGCACATCGCATCATGAATCTGTCCCGAAACTGGCTCATCGGTGCCACCGTGGCCGGGCTTCTGCTCGGCGGTTGCACTTCCAAAGTCACCGAGAAAGAGCAGTACTCCGGCTATCTGTCCAGCTACGACAACCTGCAGGAAGTCGCTACGCCCAGCGGCGGCACGGCGATGCGTTGGGTGAGCCCGTCGTGGAATCCCGATGCCTACAACACCATTGCGTTCGAGCGGCTGGAACTGTATCCGGCGCCCAAGCCCAATGAGCGGGTCAACCAACAGACCCTCGATGACATCCGCAACTACATGAACACCCAGGTCAAAGCGACACTGGGGCAGAAATACCGGATGGTCTCGCGTTCCAGTGCGGCGCCGAAAGGTTCGAAAACCTTGATCATGCGTGCGGCGATCACCGGGGTAAGCGCGTCGAATGAAGGCATGAAATGGTATGAAGTGGTGCCCATCGCCGCCGTCGTCGGTGCGACACAGGCTGCGACCGGTCACCGCGATCAGGACACTGAACTGTATATCGAGGCCGAACTCATCGACGAGAAAAACAACCAGACCGTGGTCAGGGTCGTGCGCAAGGTTTTCGGCAAGCAGCTTTCCAACGAGAGCCAGAAAATCACCGCGCAGGATTTCAAGGCCGCTATCGACAAGTTGAACGCCGATCTTTGGGCATTCATCCGCAGTTGAACCATGATCCAATCGCCAACAGGCGTTGGCGGTTCAATCGCTCCCCGGTAGAGGAATGGCTCCCATGGCTAACCCTGTATTGCTTCGACTTTCGAGTTCGCACAGACCCTTACTTTTCGCAGCACTCATCGTCAGCGCCCTTGCGTTAAATGCCTGCGCCACAGTGGATGCGCAGACCACCGCTTACGTCGGGGTCGAACACCCCGCGCCGACCCTGCCCAGCGAAGTGCAGATATTACGCACCGAGCCAACGCGACCCAGTGTGCGCTTGGGCGAAATCCTGATCGATGCCAGCATCGATCCGGCGCCGCCCATCACCCAGGTCGAACAGAAGCTGCGCGAAGAAGGCGCCAAACTGGGTGCGGATGCAGTGGTAGTGGTTTATGACCAGATCCAACCCGTCGCCGCCTATGTGACCGGCCCTCTGTGGAGCCGCGACATCGATACGATTCAGGGCCGCAAACTCAAAGGCATTGCCATCAAATACCAATGACGAGGTGCACAGCAATGAAAGCAATCATGTCCTGGCTGACGGTCACATTGACGGCGATCTTGATCAGCGGCTGTTCCGCCGTGGGTTCGAATGAGGGCGGCGCGGGTGAAATGGAAATTCGCTCGGGCAAGATCGAGCAGATATCGCTGACCCAGATGCAGACCAATCACGACAGTGGCGTCGGCGCCGTTCTCGGTGGTCTCGGCGGTCTCGGTATCGGTAGCCTGATCGGCAGTGGCACCGGACGCGACGTCGCGATGGTTGCCGGTGCCCTTGCCGGTGCGGTAGGCGGCAACTATGCAGAGAAGAAAAAGTACGATCAGCCGGTCGCCGCGCAACAGATCATCGTGCGGGTGAAAAGTGGAGTGCTGGTATCGGTGACCCAGCCGATCAATCCGGCCCTGAACAAAGGCATGAACGTCTACATCGAAGGCTCCGGCAACAATGCCCGGGTAATGCCGCAAGGGGGTTAGCTTGCGGCGGTGAACATCAGTCGGCCAAGCCTTCTCTAACCATGTCCAGAAAGGTCGTCAAAATACGCCGCGAGCTCTGTGCTCGCAGGCACACCAATGTCTCGGTGAAATGCCGCTGACAGTCGGCGATCGGCAAGCCACGAAGCCGTGAATCCGAGCCCAACTCGGCCGCGGAGACCACACCAACCCCCATGCCGATCGCCACCGCCTCGCGCGCAGCTTCACGCCCCTCCACTTCGATGGCCTTGCAGATTTGCAGACCCGCCGCGGCCATCTCCTCCTCCAGGGATAAGCGCGTGACCGAGCCCTGTTCACGCAGGACCATGGGCGTGTTGTCCAGGTCGGCCAGGCAGATGGAGTCACGTTGCGCCCAGGGATGGTCATGGGCGACGAAGGCGAGCATGGGATCGCTGCGCAGGTGCAACGTCAGCAGCCGGTCGTCTTCGATGCTGCGTCCCAGCAAGGCAATGTCGGCCTGGTGGCTGAACAACCGCTGCAACACCTCATCGGTGTTGGCGGTTTCGATCTTCACGTCGAGGCCGGGGTAACGCCTGCAGAAACGTGAAACGTAGGGCAGGACATGCACCGGCGCATCCACGGCAAGATTCAGTGTGCCCGTCGACAGCGTCCGATAGTCCGTCAGCATGTCGTGGGCATCGATACTGATATCGAACAGGCGCTGGGTCAGGCCAAACAACCGCTCGCCGACTTCGGTCAAGCGCACCAGGCGCTTGTCGCGATAGAACACCATCACGCCGTAGTAATCCTCAAGCTTGCGCACCTGGTCGGATACCGCGGGTTGCGACAGGCAGAGTTGTTCGGCTGCCCGGGTAAAGCTGCCGTTCATGGCAACGGCGTGAAACGCCTTGAGCTGGGTATGGGAAATCATCGGCGTACCTCGCTATAGATTCAGCTTATTCGTCCATACGTTAAATCGATTTTATTTATGAACGATGAACTGCAAGCATGATTTTCACAAGTGCCGCCCCTCGTACTCATCAGGAATGCTCTATGGAAACTGAACGTTTCGCCGTGGCCAAACGAGATGACCTCATGCGCCCCTACTGGCTGGACCAGGCCCTGAAGAATCAACCCGCTACGCCCTGCCCTGCGCTGCAACAGGACACCCGCGCCGACGTCTGTATCGTCGGCGGCGGCTATACCGGTCTGTGGACCGCCATCATGCTCAAGGAACAGAATCCCGAACTGGACGTGGTCATTGTCGAAGCCGATATCTGCGGTGCCGGTGCCAGCGGGCGCAACGGCGGCTGCGCGCTGTCCTGGTCGGCCAAGTACTTCACTCTTGAGCGCTTGTTCGGCGTCAACGAGGCAATCCGCCTGGTCAAGGAGTCTGAGCAGAGCATCTACGCCATCGGTACCTTTTGCGAAAGGTATGCGGTGGATGCCGACTACCGTCTCGACGGCACGCTCTACACGGCAACCAACCGCGCTCAGGTCGGCTCGACCGACGGGGTCATCGCGGCGCTGGAGCGCCATGGCATCAACTCTTTCTCCAAATGCGCGCTACCTGAGGTGCAACGCATGGCCGGCTCGGTCCGGCACATCGAGGGCTGGTTCTCGCCGGCGGCTGCCAGTGTGCAGCCAGGCAAACTGGTCCGTGGACTGCGCCGGGTGGCTCTGGAACTGGGCGTACGGATTTTTGAGGGCACGCCGATGACCGGGCTGGAAGAAGGCATGCCCGCTGTCGTCAATACGCCGAACGGCAAAGTGACCTGCGACCGGGTCGTGCTGGCAATGAACGCCTGGATGGCCCGCGCCTTTGCGCAGTTCTCGCGTTCGGTGGCGATCGTCTCCAGTGACATGATCATCACCGAGCCGCGACCCGACTTGCTCGAACGGATCGGTCTGACCAGCGGGGTCACCGTACTCGACTCGCGGATTTTCGTGCACTACTACCACAACACCCCGGACGGCCGGATCATGCTCGGCAAAGGCGGCAACACCTTTGCCTACGGCGGTCGCATCCTGCCGGTTTTCGACCAGCCCTCGCCCTACGCCGGGCTGTTGCGCAACACGCTGACGGAGTTCTTTCCGGACTTCGCCGATGTTGGTATCGCCGCCACCTGGAACGGCCCCTCCGATCGCTCGGTCACCGGCCTGCCTTTCTTCGGCCGCATGGGCGCGGGCGGCAACATCTTCTACGGTTTCGGTTACTCCGGCAGCGGCGTCGGACCGTGCCATATGGGTGGCCAGATCCTTTCGTCACTGGTGCTGGGCCTGGACAATCCCTGGACGCGCTCGCCGCTGGTGCAGGGCCCGCTGGGGTATTTCCCGCCAGAGCCGATCCGCTACCTGGGTTCATTGATGGTGCGTAACGCCATTCGCCGCAAAGAACACGCCGAGGACCGCAACCGGCCTCCCCGCCGACTCGATGTGCGCCTGGCAAAATTCGCGGCAGCCGCCGGCAAGGCAGACAAGGGCTGAGTCCCGCCCCCCAAAACGCTGATCCTTGACCACAAAGAACCCCGCCCGGGATTCACCGCGCGGGGTTTTGCGTTGCTTGAAAATTGCTTCGGCAGATGAGCCGACCCTGCTCAGGCCTCATGCCCTCCAACTTATAAGCTCAGCTTGTTTGTGACATGTGATAAATCGATTTCAGTTATTTCTTGCCAAATGTTTTTATCAATCCATGCATCACTCCCCACAAAAACAACATCGCCGGAGAAGATCATGACCAAAGCCCAATTCCCGACAACCCAGCCACTGGCAAGCCCTGCCCTGGGTGAACCCTACCTGCTGACGCCAGGCCCGCTGACCACCTCGAAAGCCACCAAGGAAGCCATGCTTCGGGACTGGGGGTCATGGGACGGTGCCTTCAATAAGGTCACCGCGCAAGTTCGCCAGCAATTGCTCAGCATGGCTGGCGTAGAGGATGACAGCTTCGCCTGCGTGCCACTGCAAGGCAGCGGCAGCTACTCGGTCGAAGCCGCTTTGGCCACCGCCATCCCCCGTGACGGCAAAGCCCTGGTGCTGATGAACGGCGCCTACGGCCAGCGCGCCACCAAGACCCTGGAGTACCTCGGTCGCGCATTCATTACCCTGGACAAGGGCGATTACCTGCCGCCCCAGCCCGAAGAAGTGGACGCCCTGCTCAAGGCCAACCCAGACGTCACCAACGTCTTCGTGGTCCATTGCGAAACCAGCTCCGGCATCCTCAACCCGCTGCGTGAAATTGCCGATGTGGTGAAGGCCCACGGCAAGAGTCTGATTATCGATGCCATGAGTTCCTTCGGTGCCGTGCCGCTGACGGTGAACGACATAACTTTCGACGTGGTGGTGTCTTCGGCCAACAAATGCATCGAGGGCATCCCGGGCTTCGGTTTCGTGATCATCCGCCGGTCCGTGCTGGAAGCCGCCAAAGGCCGCGCCAATTCGCTGTCCCTCGATCTCTACGAACAATGGGCCTACATGGAGCGCACCGGCCAATGGCGCTTCACACCACCGACCCACAGTGTGGTGGCGTTCCACAAGGCACTGGAACAGCACAGCGACGAAGGTGGCGTGCACGGCCGGTTGGCGCGCTACACCCGCAACCGCGACGTGCTGGTTGCCGGCATGCGCGAACTGGGCTTCAAGACACTGCTGGAAGACCGTTGGCTGTCGCCGATCATCACCACGTTCTTCAGCCCTGAACATCCCAACTTCGATTTCACGCGTTTCTACGAAGAACTCAAGGCCCGGCAGTTCATCATCTACCCCGGCAAATTGACCGTTGCCGAGAGTTTCCGCATCGGCTGCATCGGCCAGATCGACGAATACATCGTCCACCAGTTGCTTCGCGCTATCGCTGACTGTCTTGCCGCCATGGACGTAGACATTCTGAAGCCCGCGGCCTGAGCGCTTTAAGGTCTCTGCCAATTCGAGCACAGGTGCAATGGGTAGCACCTGGGGGCAGGGATCTTTTTTAAACCATGGATTCGGTGGCGAATCGCTCGGCAGTGCCGGGCAGGAGTCAGCGACCACAGTCATTCATAACGTTTAAAGCCTGATGCCATTCTCACGGCCATCGGATCGATGGCGTGCGTCTGGACAGACTTGTGCACCGAAAACAAAAACAAAAACCGACCTAAATTGCGCTGTCTGGCACCACATACGGGATCAGAACACCATGACGAACACGACAAGCCCTCTCGCAACAGGCTGGAAATCCCTCCAGCGTTGGCGCGTGCAGATTTTCCTGATCACCTGGGTGGCGTATGCCGCCTTCTACTTCACTCGCAAAGCGTTCTCCGTCGCCAAGCTGGGTATTGGCGAAGACCCGGACTTCATGCTCGAAAAGTCCATGATGGCCAATCTCGACGCCCTCTACCTGATCGCCTATGCCGTGGGTCAGTTCCTCTGGGGCAATTTCGCTGACCGCTTCGGGCCCAGGGTCGTGGTACTTAGCGGCCTGGTCATCTCGGCCCTGGCGGCGCTGCTCATGGGCACCTACGCCACCTTGCCGATTTTCGTCTCCTGCATGTTGGTACAGGGGCTTGCGCAGTCCACCGGTTGGTCAGGCCTGTGCAAGAACGTCGGCAGTTTCTTCAGCACTGGCGAACGTGGCCGTGTACTGGGTTACTGGTGCACCTGCTACGCCTTCGGCGGTCTGGTCGCCACGCCGTTTGCCGGCTGGTGGGCTTATCAGGCCTATCACGACTGGCGCATCGCGTTCATCAGCAGTGCCCTTGTCGTGCTGGTGGTGGCGGTGTTGTTCTATTTCCTGCAACGCAACCGTCCGGAAGACGTGGGCCTGCCTGCTGTCGAAATCGAGATCGAACCCGTCAGCGGTGTCGTGGTTCCCCGCGAAAGCATGTGGGCCGGTTTACGGACCGTGATGAAAAATCGCACCGTCCTGATTCTCGGCCTGGCCTACTTCATGCTCAAGCCCGCGCGCTACGCCATCCTGCTGTGGGGCCCGGTGATCATCTACGAACGCATGCCCGAGATCGGCAAGGTTGCATCGGCCATCGTTCCCACTGCGTTTGAACTGGCAGGTCTGGTAGGCCCCATCCTCATCGGTATCGCATCGGACAAATACTTCGGCGCTCGCCGTATACCGGCCTGCGTGCTCAGCCTGGTGGTCCTCACTGTCTGCCTGGGACTGTTCGTTCCCGCCATGCAAAGCGGCAGTCTGTACATGGTGGTCGGCCTGCTGTTCATGATGGGCCTGACGCTTTACGGGCCGGACTCGATGATCAGCGGCTCGGCGGCCATCGATTTCGGCAGCAAGGACGGGGCTGCCTCCGCCGCGGGCTTCGTCAACGGCTGTGGTTCGGTGGGTGCGGTCCTTGGCGGCCTGCTGCCGGGTTACTTCGACACCATCACCGTGTTCCTGGTGTTCACCGGTGCAGCACTGCTGGCCAGCCTGATGTTGGTGCCCTTCTGGAACAGCCGGCCGAAAACACTGGAAAACCCGCTGCTGGCATCGACCCCGGTACAACCGGTCATTGTCAGCACCACACCCTGAATTCGTACTACTCACTTACCTTTCCAAGGAGCAATCATCATGCAATACCAACAACCTTCCCACCTGCAAGCCGTGGTCCTGGACTGGGCGGGCACCGTCGTTGATTTCGGTTCCTTTGCCCCCACGCAGATTTTTGTCGAAGCCTTCGCCGAGTTTGGCGTAGCCGTCTCTCTGGCAGAAGCCCGTGGCCCCATGGGCATGGGTAAATGGGATCACATTCGCACGTTGTGCAACGAGCCCGAGATTGCCGAACGCTATCGCGCGGCGTTCGGTCGCTTGCCGACCGACGATGATGTCACTGCCCTTTATGAGCGTTTCATGCCCTTGCAGATCGAAAAGATCGCCCTGCACTCGGCGCTGATTCCCGGTGCCCTCAGTACGATCGATGCCTTGCGCGACAAGGGCCTGAAAATCGGTTCGTGCTCCGGTTATCCGGCTGTGGTCATGGAAAAAGTCGTCGAGCTGGCACGCCAGAACGGTTATGTCGCCGACCACGTCGTGGCGACTGACGAAGTGCCCAATGGCCGCCCTCACCCGGCCCAGGCACTGGCCAACGTAATCGCGTTGGGGATCAGCGATGTGGCGGCTTGCGTCAAGGTCGACGACACCTGGCCAGGCATTCTCGAAGGCCGCAGCGCCGGCATGTGGACGGTTGCCTTGACCTGCTCCGGCAACGCACTGGGCCTGACCTATGACCAGTTCAGGGATTTGCCCTCGGACAAGCTGGCCGAGGAACGCGCGCGCATCATCAAAATGTTCGAAGGCTCGCGCCCGCACTACGTGATCGACACCATCGTCGATTTACCAGCGGTCATTGAAGACATCAATGCGCGCCTGGCTCGTGGCGAAACCCCTCAGGGTTGCTGACCCGTTGCCGTTTGTGCTCCTGACAGTGACCGTCCCCGGGACGGTCACACCCAAAAACAACAAGAGAACCCGATCATGATCTACGCCCATCCAGGCACTCCCGGTGCCATTGTTTCCTTCAAGTCGCGCTACGGTAACTACATCGGCGGCGAGTTCGTCGCGCCTGTCAAAGGTCAGTACTTCA
>NZ_RCNW01000215.1:0-4193 GCF_004307605.1 Pseudomonas sp. Sample_24 | reverse complement strand
CAGGCCGGTTACGGGGTGTACCTGGCAGTGGCGACGGCGATCTGGTTCTGCCTGGTGGCCATGTTGTTCAGCCAGCAACGTGTGCGTGCCGGGTTCGCCCGCATGGGGCACTGGTTCGACCGAACCATGGGCGCGGTACTGATCGCCATCGGCGTGAAGCTGGCATTTACCGAGATGCACTGATTGTAACGGTCTTCAAACACCGGCAAATGCTGGCGCAACGCTAGCATTTGCGCGGCCCTGCAAATCATTCCTTTGGCTGATTTGGCTGACGTTCAGGCGCACTACAGTGCGTACTTAACAGCCACGACCGTGCAGTCAGAAAAGGGATTCTTATGTTGCAGACACGCGTTATCCCCCCAGCCGAAGGCGCTTACCAGTATCCGCTGCTGATCAAACGGCTGCTCATGTCCGGCGCGCGTTATGAGAAAACCCGCGAGATCGTTTACCGCGACCAGTTGCGCTACAGCTATCCGACCCTGATCGAACGGGTCGCGCGGCTGGCCAACGTATTGACGGCCGCCGGGGTCAAGCCCGGGGACACCGTGGCGGTCATGGATTGGGACAGCCATCGGTATCTGGAATGCATGTTCGCCATTCCGATGATCGGTGCAGTGATCCACACCATCAACGTGCGTCTGTCGCCGGAACAGATCCTCTATACCATGAACCATGCCGTGGACCGCTTTGTCCTGGTCAACAGCGAGTTCGTGGGGTTGTACAACGCGATTGCCGGTCATCTGACCACGGTCGAGAAAACCTTGCTGCTGACCGACCTGCCGGAAAAAACCGCGGACCTGCCCAATCTTGTGGGTGAGTACGAGCAATTGCTGGCCGCCGCGAGCCCGCAGTACGACTTCCAGGACTTCGACGAGAACTCGGTAGCCACCACGTTCTACACCACCGGCACCACCGGCAATCCCAAGGGCGTGTACTTCAGCCATCGACAACTGGTGCTGCACACCATGGGCGTGTCGACGATCATGGGTGCCATCGACAGCGTGCGCCTGCTGGGCACCAACGACGTGTACATGCCGATCACCCCGATGTTTCACGTCCACGCGTGGGGGCTGCCTTACGTGGCGACCATGCTTGGGCTCAAACAGGTCTATCCGGGCCGCTATGACCCGGAGTTCCTGGTGGAGCTGTGGCGCAAGGAAAAGGTCTCCTTCTCGCATTGTGTGCCCACCATCCTGCAAATGGTCCTCAATGCCAAGGCGGCACAAAACACCGACTTCGCCGGCTGGAAAATCGTCATTGGCGGCAGCGCGCTGAACCGTACGCTGTACGAAGCCGCGAAGGCCAAGGGCATCCAGTTGACTGCCGCCTATGGCATGTCGGAAACCGGACCGCTGGTGTCCTGTGCGCACCTCAACGACGAATTGATGGCCGGCTCCGAGGATGAACGCACCACCTACCGGATCAAGGCCGGTGTGCCCGGGCCATTGGTCGAAGCGGCGATTGTCGATGCCGAAGGCAACTTCCTGCCGGCCGACGGCGAAACTCAAGGGGAGCTGGTGCTGCGCGCGCCGTGGCTCACCGAAGGCTATTTCAACGAGCCGCAGAAGGGCGCCGAGCTGTGGGCCGGGGGCTGGTTGCATACCGGTGACGTGGCAACGCTCGACAGCATGGGCGTGATCGATATCCGCGACCGGATCAAAGACGTGATCAAGACCGGCGGCGAGTGGATCTCCTCGCTTGATCTGGAAGACCTGATCAGCCGCCATGCAGCGGTACGCGAAGTAGCAGTGGTGGGGATCGCCGACCCGCAATGGGGCGAGCGTCCGTTTGCCTTGCTGGTGGTACGCGAAGGCCATGTGATCGGGGCGCGGGAACTCAAGGAACACCTCAAGCCATTTGTCGAACTGGGGCACTTGAGCAAGTGGGCGATCCCGAGTCAGATCGCCCTTGTTACTGAAATTCCCAAGACCAGTGTCGGCAAACTCGACAAGAAGAAAATTCGCGTCGACATTACCGAATGGCAGGCCACCAACAGCACCTTCCTTTCGACGCTTTAAGTCTCTTGCGGCGTGCCCGAAAAGGCACGCCAGCCCCACCAAGCAAGCGCTTGGCTTGTCAAATCCGAAATTTCAGCCATTCTTGCCGTGCCGACAGGTGTCGGCTTGGCAAAGGACTGTTCCAGAGTGGCTGGCAGCTGCAAATCACACTTTAGAGGGATCAAGCACTACTACCTGCTGGCTATAGTCCGCTCAAGGATTTTTAAGAACGGGGCAAACGCACAAACCGGGGCGATGCAACTTTGGAGTGACTTTGGGATGCCGTGGCTCCCTGTTATCCAAGCGTTTTTAAAAGTGCTCACTGCCATAACAATAAAATGCACATGGAGTAGCGTCGATGACATCAGTAAACCAGTTCTGGCGCCGGGCTAAACTGCCTCTGGCCGTCAGCCTTGCCTCTACGCTCGCCGGGCCTGCATTCGGCGTCAGTTTCAACGTTGGTGAAATCGAAGGTCAGTTCGACTCTTCCCTGTCGATCGGCGCGAGCTGGTCTACCGAAAGCGCCAACAAGAACCTCATCGGCGTCAACAACGGCGGCCGTGGCCTGTCCCAGACCTCCGATGACGGGCACCTGAACTTCAAGAGCGGCGAGACCTTCTCGAAGATCTTCAAGGGTATCCATGACCTTGAGTTGAAGTACGGCGACACTGGCGTTTTCGTCCGTGGCAAATACTGGTACGACTTTGAACTCAAGGACGAAAGCCGTCCGTTCAAGGACATCAGCGACAGCAACCGCAAAGAAGGCGCCAAGTCGTCTGGCGGTCAGATCCTCGATGCATTCGTCTACCACAACTACTCGGTTGCCGATCAGCCGGGCTCGGTTCGTCTGGGCAAGCAGGTAGTGAGCTGGGGTGAAAGTACTTTCATCGGCAGCGGCATCAACTCGATCAACCCGATCGACGTGTCTGCGTTCCGTCGACCAGGCGCCGAGGTCAAGGAAGGCCTGATCCCGGTCAACATGTTCTATGTGTCCCAGAGCCTCACCGACAACCTGTCGGCGGAAGCCTTCTACCAGCTCGAGTGGGACCAGACTGTCGTCGACAACTGCGGCACCTTCTTCTCCCAACCGGACATCATTGCCGACGGTTGCGACAATAACCTGCGCGTGCTGAACAAACGTTCGACCATTCCGGCCGCGGCTCTGCCTACGCTGACCCGTCTGGGCGTCAACGTAGACAACGAAGGTGTGCTGGTTCGCCGTGGTGCGGATCGCGATGCACGTGACAGCGGCCAGTGGGGCGCGTCGCTCAAATACATGTTCGAGCCGCTGGACACCGAGTTCGGTGCCTATTTCATGAACTACCACAGCCGTGCGCCGATCTTCAGCGCCACCGGTGCCCCAGCATCGGTTTATGCCGGCGCAGCGGCCCTGCCGGCAGCCTTCCGTGCACTGGCGCCACTGATCGTCGCGGGTAACTCGAGCTATTTCGTCGAGTATCCGGAAGACATCCGCCTCTATGGCCTGAGCTTCTCCACCACCCTGCCTACCGGTACGGCGTGGAGCGGTGAGGTCAGCTACCGTCCGAACGCACCGGTGCAGCTCAACTCCACCGACATCCTGTTCGCCGGTGTGCGTCCGTTGGGCGGCGCGCTGACCAATGCTTCGCTGCTGACCGGTGTACCGGGCCAGGACTTGCACGGCTATCGCCGCAAGGAAGTGACCCAGTTCCAGACCACCCTGACGCACTTCTTTGATCAGGTCATGGGCGCCAGCCGTCTGACCCTGGTGGGCGAAGTGGGTGTCACCCACGTTGGCGGCCTGGAAAGCACTTCCGACGTTCGTTATGGCCGTGATCCGGTCTACGGTCCTGGCGAGCTGCCTGCCACTGGCGGTGCCAACACCTGTGTGGCCCTCAACACCAGCACCATCAACGGTGCCGGCCCGGGTACCCCGACCAACAACGTCGCCCGTAACTGCAACGACGATGGCTTCACCACGGCCACCTCCTGGGGTTATCGCGGTCGTGCCATCTGGGAATACAACGACGTGTTCGCTGGTGTGAACCTCAAGCCTAACGTGGCCTGGTCCCACGACGTTGACGGCTACTCGCCTGGTCCTGGCGGCAACTTCGAGGAAGGTCGCAAAGCGGTCAGCCTGGGCGTCGATGCCGAGTACCAGAACACCTACACCGCAAGCCTGGCGTACACCAACTTCTTCGACGGCAAGTACACCAC
>NZ_RCNW01000049.1:0-715 GCF_004307605.1 Pseudomonas sp. Sample_24 | reverse complement strand
TTGTAGCCGACGCAGATGTTGATGGTTTCCAGACCGTCGAGCACGTCCAGCTTGGTCAGGCAGATGCCCGAGATGCTGTTCACATCGATAGCGCGACGCAGGATGACAGCGTCGAACCAGCCGCAACGACGGGCACGGCCGGTGGTTGCACCGAACTCGTGACCTTGTTTGGCCAGGTGCGCGCCGACCTCGTCGAACAGCTCAGTCGGGAATGGACCCGAACCTACACGCGTGGTGTAAGCCTTGGTGATGCCCAGGATGTAGTCCAGGAACATCGGGCCAACACCCGAACCGGTAGCAACGCCGCCAGCGGTGGTGTTGGAGCTGGTCACGTACGGGTAGGTACCGTGGTCGATGTCCAGCAGGGAGCCTTGGGCGCCTTCGAACATGATGTCTTTGCCAGCGCGACGCAGGTCGTGCAGCTCGGCAGTCACATCCAGCATCAGCGGCTTGAGCAGCTCAGCGTATTCGTTGCATTCGGCCAGGGTCTTGTCGAAGTCGATGGCCGGCTCTTTGTAGTAACCCACCAGCATGAAGTTGTGGTAATCCACCAGTTCACGCAGCTTGTCTTCAAAGCGCGGCATGTTGAGCAGGTCGCCCACACGCAGGCCGCGACGTGCAACCTTGTCTTCGTAGGCCGGGCCGATGCCGCGACCGGTAGTGCCGATCTTCAGCTCGCCACGGGCCTTTTCACGGGCCTGGTCCAGCGCAACGT
>NZ_RCNW01000178.1:0-721 GCF_004307605.1 Pseudomonas sp. Sample_24 | reverse complement strand
GGCGCTTCGACTTTCAGGGTCTTGTTGGTGGAGGCGGTGGAAACGCCCAAAGCGTCCGGAGTCAGCGTCTCGAGAGGCTTCTTCTTGGCTTTCATGATGTTTGGCAGGGACGCGTAGCGCGGCTCGTTCAAACGCAGGTCGGTGGTGACGATCGCTGGCAGTTTCAGGGAAACAGTCTGCGCGCCGCCGTCGATTTCGCGAGTCACGGCAACTGTGTCGCCGCTGATTTCGACTTTCGAAGCGAACGTGCCCTGACCGTAGCCGCTCAATGCAGCGAGCATCTGGCCAGTCTGGTTGTTGTCGCTGTCGATCGCTTGCTTGCCAAGGATCACCAGCTGAGGCTGTTCCTTGTCGACAACCGCTTTCAACAGTTTGGCAACAGCCAGGGAAGTCAGATCTTCGGCGGATTCGACGAGGATGGCACGGTCGGCACCCAGAGCCAGCGCGGTGCGCAGTTGCTCCTGAGCGGTGGACGGGCCGACGGAGACGACGACGATTTCAGTCGCAACACCCTTCTCTTTCAGGCGTACGGCTTCTTCCACGGCGATTTCGCAGAATGGGTTCATCGACATCTTGACGTTGGCGAGGTCGACGCCGGAATTGTCCGCCTTGACGCGGACCTTGACGTTGTAATCCACAACGCGTTTGACAGCTACAAGAACCTTCATGGATTCCTCGTTACTCTCCGGTGAAAAGAAAGTCGCCTAGGCGAACCTGGCGG
>NZ_RCNW01000451.1:0-4244 GCF_004307605.1 Pseudomonas sp. Sample_24 | reverse complement strand
GCATCAGGTCGAGGCTGGCCAGGTCATGGCTGTAGGTCTCGAGCAGGTTGGCGAATGCCACCGGGCGCCCCTCGAAACGGATCACCGCTATATGGAAATGCTTGAGGTAGTCATCACTGAACCGCCCCAGGGAGAAGCCTTTCTCACGCACGTTCTTGCCAGTCAGCCAGGCATCGGAAATCACCTTGAGCTCATCCATCGGCGCCTGGCCCGGTTCGTGGATTTCCAGCGACAAGCCATCGCGGGTGCCACGGTTCCAGGTGTAGCGCAGGTCCTTCATCTCCTTGCCCTTGGCTTCGAGATCAAAACGCTTGAGATCGACCCGGGCTTCTTCACCGAGCTTGATCGCGGTCAGGCCGATGTCCATGTAGTACGGCAGGTTCTCCGCGCGCACTTGATAGAACACCGGACGGGCGTGGTGGATGTCACACAGGTCACGGAACTGCCAGATCATTTCCGCTCGTTGCTGGGCAGGGCCAATCGGGTCATACAACGCCACAAGGCTGCGGCCACGACGGGCATACATCAGGAACGCCTCGTCGTTGGGGTGGAACAGCAGCGCCTTGTCGCCGGTGAGGGCCAGGCCGCCGTCCGGTTGCGCCGAGGCCATGAGGATCTTGCTGGCGCGCTCCAGTTCATCGGGCGTCGGCAGATGAATCACCGGGCGGGCCGTGCGCAGCAGCCAGGTCAGGGATACCACCACCAGCAGCACCGCGGCGCCGAGCAGCGAGCGCAAGCCACGGGGAGCATCGGCGTCCAGGGTGAACTGCCACCACAGCTGATGGCTGTAGGGAACGTCCTGATAGGCGAACAGCAGCAGCCACATCGAAGCACCGAGTACGCACAGGCTGGCCACCAGGTACAACGGCGAAAACGGCAGTTCGGTCAGACGGCTCGGACGGTAGAACGAGCGGCGGAAAACCCCGAGCAGGCTCGCGGTCAAGACCATCAGGCTGGCTTCTTCCCAGTCGAAACCCTTGAGTAGAGAGAGCAGGGCGCCGACCAGCAGCAGAATGGTGGTGAGCATCCACGCTGCCGACAGTCGCCGACGCAAACCCTGGGCGAGCAGCAGGCACAACACGCCGATCAGGCTGGCGCCCAAGTGCGAGGCGTCGACCAGTCGATGCGGAATCAGAAAGCCGATGTGTTCCAGGCGGGTGTCGATTTCCGGCGTTGCTCCGGAAAACAACAGCACTACCCCGGAAAGAAACACCAGCACCGCGAGAATCGGCGCTGCCAGGCCAGACGCGGCACGCAGCGTCTGACGGGTCTGGAACAGGCGCTGCCCTTCGTTGATCAACAGCAGCAGGCAAGCCACCAGCATCGGCAGCACCACGTAGATCAAGCGATAAAGCAGCAGGGCGGCGGCCAGTGGCGCGGCGCCGAGCTTGTCGGAAAAGGCCGCGAGCAAGATCGCCTCGAACACCCCGACGCCGCCGGGCACATGACTGAGCACGCCCGCCGCCAGCGCCAGGAGGTACACCAGCAGGAATGCGCCGAAGGGCGGAGCTTCGGGCAGCAGGAGATACAGCACGGTCGCGGCGGCGGCCACGTCCAGAGCGGTGATGAGCAGTTGCAGGAACGTCAGGCGGCGCCCGGGCAGGCGCAAGGTGCGACGACCAATCTTGACCAGCAGGTTATCGGCGTAGGGTTGTTCCGGCAGGCGGCGACGGTACAGTCCGACGGCCAGCACGCTGAACAACAGCAGTACGCCGGCAGCGATGGCACCGAGCAAGATCTCTGAGAGCCCCAGGGCCGCAGAGGCCGCGGGCAGATTGCTGAGTGTCGCCAGTGCCGCCAGTGGCGGCAGGGCGCAACCGAGCGACAGGCTGGCAAACAGCGTCATGTGCGCAACCTCAGAAGCCCCCAGGCCATGACGCGCATATAAACGGTAGCGAACCGAGCCACCCGACAGCATCGACAGGCCGATGGCATTGCCAATGGCGAAAGCGCTGAAACCGCCCAGGGCCACGGTGCGCGCGGGCAGGCTCACACCGGCATAGCGACTGGCTGACCATTCATAGCCCAGCAATAGGATGAAGCCTGCCACGGTCGCGCCCAGTGCACCGAGCAATGCCGGTTTTGGAACCTCGAGAATCGAGTCGTGCAGAGCGTCCAGGTCAAGTTCGCTCAGCAGGTGACGACAGGCAATCAGCGCGATCGCGAACAACAGCAGCGTGACCGCAAGACCTATGGGCTGACGGTATTTACTGACGCGATCAAGCAAGCGCAGTCGCTCGGCTTTGATCGGTTGTGTCGCTGTGACGGTGTCTTGTGAATCAGACGAGTTGGCGCGCATCAATCACCTCTTGGATTGTGCGCGACAGGATGGAGGTATCCAGCCAAGTTACCAATCCCTGTAGAAAAAAATAATTACAAATATTAACGCCTCGCACCGGGCGATGGTGCGAGCGCGATTTCACTCGTAGAGGGTTCAGTCTGCGATAGAGCATAGTCCGGACTCGGCGCATGGGTGATCCCCAATGGCTGGCGACACAGTGACAGATCATTGTTGCGAAAGGACTTTTTCAACAGATACAAAAAAGGCCACTCTTTCGAGTAGCCTTTTTTGATGTTTGGTTGCGGGAGCCGGATTTGAACCGACGACCTTCGGGTTATGAGCCCGACGAGCTACCAGACTGCTCCATCCCGCGTCTGTGTGGCGGCATTCTATAGAGTATCGGCGAGGTGTCAACCGTTAATCCCGGGAAGGGTCAAATAAACGTAGAAGAGCGGCAAACGGTCGCAGGTGCGGCTTAAGTTGCAGAATCGCAACGATTTCCCATTTGAATGCCTTGAGCATCAATAGAAGCTCTGCCGAATAAAAAACAGGCGCGCACAAAAAAGGCCACTCTTTCGAGCAGCCTTTTTTGATGTTTGGTTGCGGGAGCCGGATTTGAACCGACGACCTTCGGGTTATGAGCCCGACGAGCTACCAGACTGCTCCATCCCGCGTCTGTGTGGCGCATTCTATAGAGAATGGCCGGGGTGTCAACCCGTAGGATCGATAAAATCCGTTTTGCTTCAACTGCTTAGGTATTAAAGGAGACTCTGGATCGGGCTGCAGCCCAAGCCTGGCAAGGGTTCCGGCTCTATTGGTCGAGGCGTTTTGATTGAGAAAATAAATTCACCAAAGGTTTTTCCTACAGCTGCGTGAGAACATTCAGTACTACTGGTGCTATATACAGGTGTCGATGAGATACTGCCTGTCCTACTCCGTGTGTCTCCCATTCTTCATCATGAACACCGCGTTGATATGACCCAGCGAAAAATCATCCACGTCGATTGTGACTGTTTCTACGCCGCCATCGAGATGCGTGATGACCCGCGCCTGGCCGGCAAGCCGCTGGCGGTGGGAGGCTCGGCGGATCGGCGTGGCGTGATCGCCACCTGCAATTACGAGGCGCGGGCCTACGGTGTGCGCTCGGCCATGTCTTCCGGGCATGCATTGAAGCTGTGTCCGGACCTGACCATCGTCAAGCCGCGTATGGACGCCTATAGAGAAGCATCGAAGGAAATTCATACGATTTTCCGCGATTACACCGAGATCATCGAGCCGCTTTCTCTGGATGAGGCTTACCTCGACGTATCGGACAGTGCTCATTTCGGCGGGAGTGCCACGCGAATCGCCCAGGATATCCGTCGTCGCGTTTCCAATCAGCTGCACATCACGGTGTCAGCAGGGGTGGCGCCGAACAAGTTTCTTGCCAAGATCGCCAGTGACTGGAAGAAACCCAATGGTTTGTTTGTCATCACGCCGGATCAGGTCGAAGACTTTGTCAGTGGATTACCGGTCAGCAAACTGCATGGGGTCGGCAAAGTCACCGCCGAGCGGTTGGGCAAGCTCGGCATCATCGATTGCTCACACTTGCGCGAGTGGGACAAGTTGGCGCTGGTGCGTGAATTCGGCAGCTTTGGTGAGCGACTCTGGAGCCTGGCGCGTGGGATCGATGATCGCCAGGTGCATAACGATAGCCGTCGGCAGTCCATCAGTGTCGAAAATACCTATGATGTTGACCTTCCGGATTTGCGCAGCTGCCTGGACAAGCTGCCGGAGTTGTTGGAAACCCTCAAAACCCGGATGGCGCGAATCGACAGCAGCTACCGGCCGGGCAAGCCGTTCGTCAAAGTGAAGTTTCACGACTTCACGCAGACCACGCTGGAACAGGCCGGGGCAGGGCGGGATCTGGGGAGTTATCAGCTGTTATTGACCCAGGCGTTCAATCGCGGCGGTAAACCCGTTC
>NZ_RCNW01000355.1:0-723 GCF_004307605.1 Pseudomonas sp. Sample_24 | reverse complement strand
TTTTGATTGAACGTTCAATCAACAAAGAATAAGATCTGCGACAATTCGTCGCTGCTTACAGATTTTTCCTACGCATAAATGACGAAAAACCGACATCTAAAACGGCTCGAAACCTATACGCCACGGCGCTTTTGGGGTTTCGGGCTTTTTCGGGGTGTCTTTATAACACCCGCTGGTCGGCTGCCAACTAACCGATTGGTCGGGTCACGCGCTGCCTTGTGATCTTCTCCCGCACTGCCCGGAGCATCTGTGCCATGAGTTCTGCCTCACTAATAAAGACCCCACCCGAGAAGGTGACGGTCAACGGTTGGGTGTTCTACACCTCCACCGCGTTGATTCTGTTGTTGACCGCCATTCTGATCATCGCCCCGCAAGAGGCCGGTCGAATGCTCGGTACAGCGCAAGCCTGGCTGTCACGCAGCTTTGGCTGGTATTACATGGTGGTGATCGCCGCCTATCTGATTTTCGTGGTGGGCCTGGCTTTTTCGTCCTACGGCAAACTGAAACTGGGCAGCAAGGACGATACCCCGGATTTCAGCTACGGCGCCTGGGCGGGGATGCTGTTTTCTTCCGGTATCGGCATTTCGCTGTTGTACTTTGGCGCATCCGAGCCTCTGGACCATTACTTCAACCCGCCGGAAGGCGTAGCCGCCAGCAACCTTGCGGCGCGTCAGGCGGTTCAGCTGACGTTCCTGCACTGGGGCCTGCATGGCTGGGCGATCT
>NZ_RCNW01000044.1:0-36683 GCF_004307605.1 Pseudomonas sp. Sample_24 | reverse complement strand
TGACCTACAGCGTTTCCCCCATCGGCTTCGTGCGCTCCTGCTTCAAGGAGAAGTTTGCCATTCCGCGTCAACCGCAACTGGCTCCGGCCGCTCGCGGCGTGCTGGAACTGGTGGCGCCTTTCGATCAGGGTGATGCCGTGCAGGGCCTTGAACAGGTCAGCCATGTCTGGCTGCTGTTCATGTTCCATCAGGCACTGGAAGAAAAGCCGCGCCTGAAGGTCCGCCCTCCCCGCCTCGGTGGCAACAAATCGATGGGCGTGTTTGCCACCCGCGCCACCCATCGCCCCAATGGCATTGGCCAGTCAGTGGTCAAACTGGACAAGGTTGAAGCCGGTCGGTTGTGGATTTCCGGTATCGATTTGCTCGACGGCACGCCGGTTCTCGACATCAAACCTTACGTGCCCTACGCCGATATCATCGACAGCGCCGCCAACAACATCGCCAGCGCCGCGCCGCAGTTGATTGCCGTAGAGTGGACGGCTGCTGCGCTGCACCAGGCTAATGGCCACGCCCAGCGCCTTGCAGAGCCTTTGGTCGAGCTGATCGAGCAATGCCTGGCGCAGGATCCACGCCCGGCCTATCAGACACCTGCGCCGGAACGGGAATACGGCGCGCAGTTCTGGGATGTGGATGTGCGTTGGCATTACCCGACCCCTGACCTGATCCGCGTTCTCGAAGTCATTCCCGCGAAAGCCTGAACGCCGGAAACGAAAAAGCCCGCATGACCGTCCGGGGTCATGCGGGCTTTTTGGATGCGCTGCGAATCTATTGTAGGAGTCGGCTTGCTGGCGATGGCGATCTTAAAGGCGCTATCGCCAGCAAGCCGGCTCCTACACGTGACCTGCGGTCACTTCTCGACGAATGCACGCTCGATCAGGTAATCACCCGGCTCGCGCATCCGCGGCGAAACTTTCAGGCCGAAGCTGTTCAACACTTCGCTGGTCTCGTCGAGCATGCTCGGGCTACCGCACAGCATGGCGCGGTCGTCCTGCGGGTTGATCGGCGGCAGACCGATGTCGCTGAACAGCTTGCCGCTGCGCATCAAGTCGGTCAGGCGACCTTCGTTCTCGAACGGTTCGCGGGTCACGGTCGGGTAGTAGATCAACTTGTCACGCAGCGCATCGCCGAAGAACTCGTTCTGCGGCAGGTGCTCGGTGATGAACTCGCGGTAGGCGACTTCGTTGACGTAACGTACGCCGTGGCACAGGATCACTTTTTCGAAACGCTCGTAGGTTTCCGGGTCCTGGATGACGCTCATGAACGGCGCCAGACCGGTACCGGTGCTGAGCAAGTACAAATGTTTGCCAGGCTTGAGGTCATCCAGCACCAGCGTGCCGGTAGGCTTCTTGCTGATGATGATCTCGTCGCCTTCCTTCAAATGCTGCAACTGGGAAGTCAGCGGACCATCTGGCACCTTGATGCTGAAGAACTCGAGATGCTCTTCCCAGTTCGGGCTGGCGATCGAGTAAGCGCGCATAAGCGGGCGGCCGTTGGGCTGTTGCAGGCCGATCATCACGAACTGACCGTTCTCGAAGCGCAGGCCCGGATCACGGGTGCACTTGAAGCTGAACAGAGTGTCGTTCCAGTGATGAACACTGAGGACACGCTCGTGGTTCATGTTGCTCATGTACGTGGGACTCCTGGAGATTGGTCTGCGCTCGCTCTTGCATGAACAGAGCCGGGGTGCGCAATTGCATCGCATTCTAATAGCGACGACAATATCTGTTAACTGGATTATTAAGATAAGGGTTATCGGTTATATCGATATGCGATTTACTCTCCGTCAACTTCAAGTCTTCGTCGCTGTCGCCCAGCAGGAAAGCGTATCCCGTGCTGCGGGCCTGCTCAACCTCTCGCAGTCGGCGGCAAGCACCTCAATCACCGAACTGGAACGTCAGTGCAGCTGCCAGTTGTTCGACCGTGCCGGCAAACGCCTGAGCCTCAACGCCCTTGGCAAGCAGTTGTTGCCGCAAGCGGTAGCGCTGCTTGATCAGGCCAAGGAAATCGAAGACCTGCTCAACGGCAAGTCCGGTTTCGGCTCATTGGCGGTAGGCGCAACCCTGACCATCGGCAACTACCTGGCTACCCTGCTGATTGGCAGCTTCATGCAGCGCCACCCGGAAAGCCAGGTGAAGCTGCACGTGCAGAACACTGCCAATATCGTGCAACAAGTAGCCCACTATGAAATTGACCTGGGTCTGATTGAAGGCGATTGCAGCCACCCGGACATCGAAGTGCAGAGCTGGGTCGAAGATGAATTGGTGGTGTTCTGCGCGCCGCAACATCCTTTGGCCAAACGCGGCACGGCAAGCATGGATGAACTGAGCCACGAAGCCTGGATTCTGCGTGAGCAAGGTTCAGGCACGCGCCTGACATTTGATCAGGCCATGCGCCATCACCGCAGCGCGTTGAATATCCGCCTGGAGCTCGAGCATACGGAAGCGATCAAGCGCGCAGTGGAGTCCGGCCTGGGGATTGGGTGCATATCGCGATTGGCGCTACGGGACGCATTCCGTCGCGGCAGCCTGGTAGCGGTGGAAACACCGGATCTGGACCTGGCGCGACAGTTCTACTTCATCTGGCACAAACAGAAATACCAGACATCGGCGATGCGCGAATTCCTCGATCTGTGCCGCGCTTTCACCGCAGGGGTTCAGCGCAGCGACGAGATCGTACTGCCCACGATCGCTTAAAGCAGAATCACGGCCCACACCAGCGCAATCATGGTCAGCGCCACCAATTGCGCGGCGCTGCCCATGTCCTTGGCGTTTTTCGACAGCGGGTGCAACTCCAGGGAAATACGGTCGATGGCCGCTTCCACCGCCGAGTTGAGCAACTCGACGATCAGTGCCAGTAAACAGACGGCAATCAGCAAGGCTTGCTCGACCCGGCTGACGTTCAGGAAGAACGACAGCGGGATCAGGATCACATTGAGCAATACCAACTGCCGAAACGCAGCTTCCCCGGTGAAGGCTGCGCGCAGGCCGTCCAGCGAATAGCCGGAGGCATTGAGAATACGTTTAAGGCCGGTCTGGCCTTTGAAAGGTGACATAGAGTAGGCAACTGACCAAAAAGGAGTGGGAAAGCTAGATTAACCAAAGTCAAAAAAGCGTGAAGAAGCCAACCCTCAGTGGCTCGAAATTGACTCAAGTTGTTGCAGAAGCAACGCTGCCTGAGTCCGGGTCCGCACATTCAACTTACGGAAAATAGCCGTCACGTGCGCCTTGATCGTCGCCTCGGAAACGCTCAGTTCATAGGCGATCTGTTTGTTCAGCAAACCTTCGCAAACCATCGTCAATACCCGGAACTGCTGCGGCGTCAGGCTGGCAAGCCCTTCGCTGGCAGCCTTGGCCTCATCGGATACGCTGACGGCTTCGAATGCCTGCGGCGGCCAGAATACATCGCCATCGAGCACCGCACGCACGGCTTTCTGGATCACGCTCAGGTCACTGGATTTGGGAATGAACCCGCTGGCGCCGAACTCACGAGACTTGACCATGATTGTCGCCTCTTCCTGAGCGGAAACCATCACCACTGGAATCTGCGGGTATTGGCCACGTAACAGCACCAAGCCTGAAAAACCGTACGCCCCAGGCATGTTGAGGTCCAGCAGGACCAGATCCCAATCGGCTTTTTCGGTCAGGCGGGTTTCCAGTTCGGCAATGCTCGCCACTTCCACCAGACGCACATCGGGACCAAGCCCAAGGCTCAACGCTTGATGCAAGGCGGAACGGAAAAGTGGGTGGTCATCGGCAATCAGGATTTCGTATGTGGCCATTGTTCAAATGATCCTGTTTTTCCAGCAACTCAAGGTACAGCCAGAGAGCGGTACCCGGGGCACATTGAACGCCGATACATGACTATTCTCGTTGGCACAGAATAGGCGTATCAAACTTCGGCCGCGCACTGATCGGCGCCAAGCATGCCCAGCGAAACCGGGGTGGTCAAGCTACATGGCCACTACAGTCTTTTGCAGTATGAGCGACAATCAATCCCCGCCTGCAGCGATTTTCTGCACGAACGGCAACAACTCGGCGTGTGCCGGCGTTTCGACGTTCATTTCAAGCTGACGCTTGGCATCGAGATAATGCTGGCTGAACACATCGAAATAAGCCTCCAGTGCCGATGCCGCCTGCTCATCACCCGCCAGATCGAGACACAACGCCGCGACTTCCGCGGTGCACAGGTGCTCGCTGCGGGTGGATCGGCGCAATTGATAACGGGACAGTTTTTCGGGCAACAGGCTGAGGATCGGCAGCGAGTCGAAATACGGGCTCTTGCGGAAAATCTTCCGGGCTTCGGTCCAGGTCGCGTCCAACAGAATGAACAACGGCCGCTTGCTGCCATCCACCGCCACGCTGTGGGTGACGCGCTCGGGTGCGACATATTCCCCTGGAAACACCAGATAAGGCTGCCATTGCGGGTCGGACAACAACGCCAGCATCTGTGGGTCGGTTTCAGTACGCGACCAGATGAACGCGTGGTTATCGCGCACCACGTCGGCAATCAGCCAACCGGTATTGCTCGGTTTGAACACTTCCTTGCTGGTCATGATCAGGCACACACCGGAGCGGGTCTCGACCTGCGGGCGCCAGGCGCACAGGCAGTGACTCTCGATCACGCGGCAGGCACGGCAACGGGTTGCGCGCCAGCCACGGGCCTGAAGCGGCTTGATGCCTTCGTCTTCGCGCTGATCGCGCAGGCGGGCTACTGCATTGGGGGCATGGCTCATGGCAGGCAACGCCAGCGGGAAAGAGGAGTCGACACGAAAAACACTCGGCAAGGCAAAAAGTACCGGCAGTTTACCAGACCGACAGGAGCAAGCCTGTACCGTCCAGGCCGCCTCCCCTATAATTCGCCGCCACTGAACGCACAGTCACGTGACGGGTCAAACCACCCATCACTGCCCCAGGAGAGTTTCATGCTGCGCCTTATCGTTCCCACCGCTGCCATTCTGCTGGCTTCGACCTTCAACGCTCAGGCTGCATCCCTGAGCGAGCAGAATCTGAACAGAGAACTGCGCAACGTCGCCGCACAAAGCAGCGTCGGCACTCCTCGGGCGATCAATGAAGACATTCTCGATCAAGGCTACACCGTCGAAGGCAATGTCCTGATCAACCACCTGAGCGTGCAAAGCAGCCACGCCAACAAGATGCGCGCCGATCCCAAAGCCGTGTACTTCCAGCTGGGCGCCTCGGTCTGCAACAACCCGTCCTACCGTAAATTGATGGCCAAGGGTGCAGTGATGCGTTACGACTTCACCGAAGTGAAGACCAACCGCGCGGTGGGTTCTGCCAGCTACCAGGAATCGGATTGCCCGAAAGCGGTGCCGAAGAAGAAGTAATCAATGAGACTTTGCGCGTCGCTGTTCATCTTCGGCGCGCAACTCTGCCAGCAGTGCCTGCAAGTAACGTGATCGACGCTCCGTGCCTACAAGACGCCGGCAGCACTCCTCCTCGAGACTCAAATGATTGGTCTCGGCCGATGATTTCAACAATCGATACAGCTGCGTATCGATCTCCAGAATGACTCTGGCCATGGTTTCCCGCCTCCTTGCACCTCACTCGCGTTGAGCGAAAAATCCTTTAACTGCTTGTACCGTGCGCCCTGCCGTTGACGCAAAGTTGTCGTATCACACCTGTAACTTAGTAAATCAGAGTGCATGACACTTGGCTTGCGTTCTGACGAGCGGTGAAACCACCTTGCAAATCATCAATAAGCGGTTGCCAGGCAAGACTTTGCGGCGCAATGATCAATGCAGCGAAAATCACCGCGAAGGTCTAGATTCTACTTATCCACACTCACTTGTCAGGGCAGGAAAAGGGGCCGCCCGTTACGTATTGTGTTGTGCGAACGTTTCTTTCATCCAAGGGACAAACAGAGCCTGTTTGGATGGCCCGGTGACTTTCGGGCCAAGTGGATCGCCCAGGCACGGGCCTGGGGCAGACAGCGACACATGAAGTGTCGTGGCATCGACGATTGCGTAGTCGCCGCCGTGGGCTCTGTGCAGAAGGAGAAGTTGAATGCCTTACCAACCGAATGACCTCCTGAGCCGTCATTTTGAAGAAAGCGGCCACGATCTCATCAGCAAGGTCGAAGAGCAACTCAGCCTTGTTTCCCCCAACAGCCCGAACATCCCAATCTACCGCGACATGATCCTGACCGTGCTGCGCATGGCCCAGGAAGACCACAATCGCTGGAATGCCAAGATCACACTGCAAGCCTTGCGCGAACTGGAACAAGCCTTTCGCGTGCTGGAACAGTTCAAGGGCCGGCGCAAGGTCACGGTCTTCGGTTCTGCCCGCACGCCCATCGAACACCCGCTATATGGTCTCGCCCGGGAACTCGGTGCCACCCTGGCGCGCTCGGACATGATGGTGATCACCGGCGCAGGTGGAGGCATCATGGCCGCCGCTCACGAAGGCGCCGGCCTCGCACACAGCCTGGGATTCAACATCACCCTGCCCTTCGAACAGCATGCCAACCCCACTGTTCAGGGCACAACCAACCTGCTGCCCTTCCACTTTTTCTTCACGCGCAAGTTGTTCTTCGTCAAGGAAGCCGACGCTCTTGTCCTGTGCCCAGGTGGTTTTGGCACGCTGGATGAAGCGCTGGAAGTGTTGACGCTGATCCAGACCGGCAAAAGCCCGCTGGTCCCCGTGGTACTGCTGGACGCGCCGGGCGGCAAGTTCTGGCATGCAGCGCTGGAGTTCATCCAGCAACAACTGGAGGAAAACCGTTACATCCTGCCGACCGACATGAATCTGGTGAAACTGGTCTACACCGCCGAGGAAGCCGTGGAGCACATCAACCAGTTCTACAGCAACTTCCACTCCAGTCGCTGGCTCAAGCATCAGTTCGTGATCCGCATGAACCATACGCTCAGTGAGCGCGCCCTCGAACATATGCAGAAGGCATTCGCTGATCTGTGCCTGAGCGATCACTTCCATCAGCATGCGTACAGTGGCGAGGAACACGACGAAGTACAGTTCAGCCACCTGGCGCGCCTGGCCTTCACCTTCAACGCACGTGATCACGGTCGGTTGCGAGCGCTGGTGGACTACATCAACCTGCCGGAAAACTGGGCACAATCCCAACCTCAGGCACAACAACGCACACGAACGCCGTCCAAGATCACGTAATGCAAAAAAAAACGGCCCGCTATCGAAATAGCGAGCCGTTTCAGTTAATCGTCCGTCCCTCGGCCGCTGAACAAGCGGCTGATCATCTCCATGGAGAATCCCCTGTACGCCAGGAACCTGCCCTGCTTGGCTCGTTCCCGCGCGTCGATCGGTAACTGCCCGGAGAACTTGCGCCGCCAGGTGTCTGCCAGTTGCTCCTGCCAATCGATGCCACTTTCGCGCAAGGCCAGTTCGATATCGCTGCGTTGCAGACCACGCTGGCTCAATTCTTCACGAATCCGTAAAGGGCCATATCCGGAACGGGCTCGGTAGGAAACAAAACTCTCGAGGTAACGGGATTCGGATAACAAACCCTCTTCCGTCAGCCGGTCGAGCGCTGTATCGATCATTTCAGGGAGGGCGCCGCGCTGGCGCAGTTTACGCGCCAGCTCAACCCGACCGTGCTCGCGTCGTGCGAGCAGGTCCATTGCGGTTCGCCGCACCGCGACGAGTGTATCGAGTACGGCGGTCATCGGATCAATCAGATATCAGCGTCAGCCAGATCGTCTTCGGTCTCTTTGACCGCAGAAGCCTTGGCGTCCGCTACCGACGCCGGGGACAGCAACTTGTCACGCAGTTGCTTCTCGAGCGTTGCGGCGACGTCCGGGTTATCCGCCAGGTACTTGGCCGAGTTGGCTTTGCCCTGACCGATCTTGGTGCCGTTATAGGCATACCAGGCACCGGACTTCTCGACGAAACCGTGCAGCACGCCGAGGTCGATCATCTCACCGTTGAGGTAGATGCCCTTGCCGTAAAGAATCTGGAACTCGGCCTGACGGAACGGCGAAGCTACTTTGTTCTTCACAACCTTGACGCGGGTTTCACTACCGACGACTTCATCACCTTCTTTCACCGCACCCGTGCGACGGATGTCCAGACGTACCGATGCGTAGAACTTCAGTGCGTTACCACCGGTGGTGGTTTCCGGGCTGCCGAACATCACGCCGATTTTCATACGGATCTGGTTGATGAAGATCACCAGGCAGTTGGCGTTCTTGATGTTGCCGGTGATTTTACGCAGCGCCTGGGACATCAGACGGGCTTGCAGGCCAACGTGCATGTCACCCATTTCGCCTTCGATTTCAGCCTTCGGCACCAGTGCCGCCACGGAGTCAACGATGATCACGTCAACCGCGTTGGAGCGCACCAGCATGTCGGTGATTTCCAGGGCTTGCTCACCGGTGTCTGGTTGGGAAACCAGCAGATCATCGACGTTGACGCCCAGCTTGCCGGCGTACTCAGGGTCGAGGGCGTGTTCGGCGTCGACGAATGCGCAGGTCGCGCCGGCTTTTTGAGCCTGGGCGATCACGGACAAGGTCAGCGTGGTTTTACCGGAAGATTCAGGACCGTAGATTTCAACAATACGGCCTTTTGGCAGACCGCCGATGCCGAGAGCGATGTCCAGACCCAGAGAGCCAGTAGAGATGGCCGGGATCGCCTGACGGTCCTGATCGCCCATACGCATTACGGCACCCTTGCCGAATTGACGTTCGATCTGACCCAGGGCCGCAGCCAAGGCTTTCTTCTTGTTGTCGTCCATTAAAGTCCTCACGTAATCAATAAGGCCTGACGGCCAACACCTGTATAAGTAGCCAGTATTATTCCACAGCGATTCCGGATCGCCTACCCCTGATTTGAGATTTCTGCCTTGGTGTAGCGCAGCAGCCCCTCTAGTGCGGCCTTTACCGTTTGTCGGCGGACCTCGTCACGGTCACCGGCAAAGTGCTGCACTTCACTGAATACCCGTTCGCCAACGCCCCAGGCCAACCATACCGTGCCCACCGGCTTGCTTTTCGAACCACCATCAGGCCCGGCAATGCCGCTGACCGCCACGGAAAAAAACGCACGGCTTTTTTCCTGCGCACCTTTGGCCATCGCCTCGACCACCTCGCGACTGACCGCCCCCACCGAAGTGAACAACTCCACCGGGACGTTCAATTGCAGGTTCTTCTGCAGATTGGAGTAGGTGACATAACCAGCCTCGAACCATGCCGAACTGCCGGGAATCCGGGTGATCGCCTCGGCGATCCCGCCACCGGTACATGACTCGGCGGTGGACACATGGGCATTTAGAAGCTGCAACTGCCTGCCAAGGTCATCGGCCAGTTGGGTGATTGCTTTCACGGTCATCTCCTGATCGGGCGGAATGAGACTAACCGTACACCAGCCCATCGCACTTGCAAGTTACGTGACCGATGAAAGTGTTAGCGGGTAAGTGTTCTGATATACGCCTGACAGGCCTGCAAGGCGATCAGTCCACGGTCACCGATGTCGGTGATGGCGATAATTCGTTGAGCATGCGCCGGGTCAAGTCGGGCGCGTATGGCGCCATGAACCATGCCGCCGGGGCCGGGGGCGGCTGGCACTGATCCGATTGAAGGCGTGTCAGTGGCATCGAGGAGGACTGACAGCCGCACATCAGCAGTGGCAAGACGATCGCGCAGGCGAGCCTGATTACGTTGGGCATCACTCAACACTCGGTAATGATTTTGTTCGCTGGCTGACAATTGCCGTTCCAGGATCAGGCGTTTGTCATGCTCCAAACGTTGCTGGATGGCGTTGGCCTGAGTCAGTTGATTCAGCGTTTCGCTGTTCGATCGAGCCTGCTCCGCCAGTTGCCGGCCATAACGCCAATCCTGAAAGTTCCAGGCCATTGCCGCAGAACTACCGACCAACACAACAATGCCGATAACGCGCCAGGGCATCAGACCGAAGACTGGCATAACACCGCCCTCGCCCGCGCCCAGAGCTGCAAGCGATCCTGCAGGCCATTCAGCCCACCGTTGATGCGCCGGGTGATGCTGTTGAACTGGTCGCGGTCGGCCAGTTCATTGAGGCCGTTGCGCTCCCAGAACCATGCGGCGGATTCCGCAGCCCATTGCGGCTGCTCCAGCAGTTCAGGCGTCGCCAGCAAACGCTCATCGCCAAACAGGCCGAGGCTGCACTGGCGATAGTTGTTGCGACCGGTGATCTGGATCAGGCCTCGTCCGCGATAGTGTTGGCCGTCACCATCAGGCTCAGGCGAGTTGCCCAGTCGTGCAGCCAGCGCGCCAGTGTCGTACTTGCCCAGGTATTGATCGGAACCCAATTCCCGAACGTATTGCAACTGTCCCGATTCATGGCCGATCTGGGCTAGAAATGCGGCGACCCGCAGGGGGGTGTTGATGGCATGCCGGGCCATGGCGCTGTTGAGGACTTCAATGAAAACGCCCGCTTTAGAACGAGCGTTGGGGTATATCTTGAGTAACTGTTGCTCGGTGCAAAACATCGCTCGCTCCTTTGATTGATGTATGACGTTCGTGAACTGGAATCGGCCGCAGGCACTTTTTTAATTAACCCTGGGGGCGCAGACGAGGTTACAGCGCCCTCCAGTGGACGTGAGCCCGGCATTGTGTCCTGGTGTTATTGCGTTGGCCCCAGACACGTCGCTGCAATGGTGCAGCGATAGCTGTTCTGGCGGCTGCCGCTGGCCGTGACTTTGTCGATCGACCAACGCCCACGCATGAAGTCGGGCCAACTGTCATCCAGTACCACCAACCCTTCTGCACACAGAGCCGGATCGCCAGGACATTGGATGGTTACCTTGAGCATCTCACGCATCATCCGACGCACTTCACCTTCGCAGGCGGCCTGGGCTTCTTCGGCATTCTGGCAACGTCGGCGCATGATCTTGAAGGGCGCGATGCCGCTTTTGACAACGCGCTCCTTGCCGGCGGCGGTGTCCCACCAACTCATTTTGCAGCCCTGGTATTTCGCCCGCGCCGTTTCATCGAGGGTCGCGGAAATGAAGCTGTGATCGTCCGGGTGATTATTTGTCGTCACCGACAATCGCACGTTCGGCAAGACCTTGCCCGACAGCGATTTCGCCTGACCACGCCGCGCCAGCACGTACAGCTCGTTGACCGGTTTGGCCACTGCGTCATGAATCCAGGCCAGACGCGTCAGGAAGCCCATGTCGGTTTCATTGGACTGGTCGATATGGTCGATCCTGATCAGCGCCAGATCCGCAGCGACCCTCGGAGAAAAACCGTGCCGCGAGGTCAACTCGCGAAACAGTTCGCCGAGGGTGGTCGGCCCGTGACTGGTGGAACGCCGCTGTTTGAATCCGCTTTCGTCTTTGGCGCTAAAGGGGGCAGCCGTGGCCACCAGCGTCAGGCGCAAGGGAAACAGGGTCGGCGTACGCCGGGTGATGACAAACTCGCCTTTGTCGACCAGCCCTGACTCACGATAACCAACCCGCAAGCCGATTTTTCCGTCCAGGCTCGGCAGACCTGGCAGGCCCTCCAGATCAAGGGTCAGGGACAATTGATCAGACTCGATGCCGGCCGCATCGATGTGCTGCCAGCTGAGCAAACGTTCGTTGAGCAGGGCCGCGTTGGCCCCGTAGATTTCCACAGCCGGGGTGAATCCAGGTGTCATGTCGCCTCCTTAATCCCAGGCTGAAACCGGCGCTGCAACCATCGGCTGACGCTCCAGTTCAGGCAGGCTCACCCATACACCGGCCGGGAGTACCGCGGCTTGCTCGGTCAATGTCGGATTGAGGCGCCAGAGCGCCTCCTCTGCGATGTCGTCGCTGCGCCCGGTTTCTCGATACAGCAACAGGTTCACTGAATCGCCGGCAATACTTCTGACTCTACGCATTGGTGTACTCCGCCAATTCGACCGTCCACTCGATAACCATCGCCGTGCCGTCATCGATCACCAGGCTTTGGTTCTCAGTCAGGTTGTCGATTCGCCACAACCCCCAATTTCGACCAATGCCATCAACCAGCGGCAACGGCACCCGCAGGGTTTGCAAGGCCCGCAACTCATCGAGGCGGTTCATCGCCAAGGCGTACATTGACTTGCCGCCAATGATCAGCGTTTGCAAACCTTGGCCTGTCTGGCTGGACTTGGGTTTGCTGGTGAGGATGTCGATGTTTGCCCAGCCACCGTCCGATTTGCGCTGCAAGGTGCTGTAGGCAAAATTTCTGGACAGGCCGAATATGAAAGTTCCCAGGATCATCTGCTGCTTCATCAAGCCACTCCATCTGTCAGGGCCGTGTCACGTCGGGTGGCCAATGCGTTGACCGGCATGAGTTGACCCAATTGTCCCAGCGTCGTCTGCACCACCAGGTTCGCCAGCTCCCTGGCGCTGGTCTGGTCCTGACCATTGATCTGGATGGTGGAGTTGAACGTGATGGGTTGATTGTCCACGCGAGTGTTGGTCAGGTCTTTGCTGACCTGTGCCGGAGCATCAAGGCGGTCGACCAGGGCGCCGAGCTTTTCGCCCAGCATTGAGCCGAGTTCAGAACCGGCAAAGCCTCCCAGCAAACCGCCGATGGCCGTGCCCACACCAGGAAAAATCAACGTTCCGAGTGCCGCTCCCGCGCTGGCCCCGGCGTAGGAACCGGCCAGCGTTCCGCCAGATGAGACAACCGTTTTGGTGTCACCTTGGGCAAGCCCCTGTGCGATGCCGACACCGGCATCGAGTACCCGCAAGGGTTGTGCCCTCTTCGCAAGAAAGGAGCCGGCCGCTGCTACTTTGCCTTGCAGAGGGATGGGCTGCGCGGAGCCAGTGAGCGCTACAAGGCTCTGGGCCTGGGTCATTGCGGGGCTTGTCGAGCGCGGTTGCACTTCGACATTGTGTACCACTGAATTCCTGGAGTCCCAGGAATAGTCTGGTTGCTTAAGAGGGCTCGACCTCTTCTTTTTTCCGCGCGGCTTCTGTTCCCTTTTCTTGTCCCCACCGCCCTCCCCGGGCTCTGGAATGTTTCCCTTGCGGCTTTTCTCGAGAGACGGTTTATCGCCTTGAGCACCACCGCGCTCATCCTCAGGCGCCTGCTTTTCCGGTTGGCGCGGCGCACTACGCTTCAGGATGTTTTTAGCAACATTAGTGAACGCTTCATCAATCACCGCCTCCACCAACCTGGATGCGATGGGGTACAACACGGCCGCAACAATCGCCAATTTGGGGTTTTCTTCGGCCAACGAGCTCAACTTATCAATCTGGGTGCTGAGCCAGCCGAATAAATCCCGATTCACCGTGTCGCGCAGTCGATCCAGACTCGCATCCATCGCATCCGCAGAAGCGGGTGCGCGGTTCTTCGGAGCTTCGACGGCTTGCGATGTCTCCAGGGTTTTGCCAAGGCTTTTGTCCCTGCCAGGCAACGCCATGGGCGACGCGGTTTGATGCTCTGCCGGCGTGTGTATCAGCGACTTCAGATCACAGCTGCATGGGTGGTTTTGCTCGTTGATTACCAGCGCCAACCGTGGCGGATCAGAAGATGAGCGCGGACCAATATCGGCGCTGAGTGTCGGCTGCGATTCACGGTGAGCATCCGGCCTCGCCGCAAACGCTTTCAGTTGCGAGCGAGGAGTGGACAATACTGCCGTCAGCGACGCCAACGCCTCACCGAGTTTGCCCTGCTCCGTCGTCAACAAACGAATGTCGAGACTGACCGTGCTCAGCGCCATGCCGAGCTGTGCCAGTGCCCCCTTGAAATCAATGACCCCGAAGGATTCTGAGGCGATATTGAATGTCGGTAGTTCGAAACTGTTCAGCTTCGCATCGACCGTCGAGTACTTGCTGTCTGCCATGCCGCTCTACTCCTGTTTCACGCCAAGGCGAGTGATCGCTATGTCGTAGCGGCGTAACGCCTTTTCGACGTCCCACTCCAGAATTTCCGACTCACTTACCGGGTAAATGAGCGGCACCACATCGAGGATCACTTCGATGTCGCGTTCCGAAAGAAGGCCGCCGGTTGGTTTAAAAAATCGTCGATGCGCACCTGCAATTGCGTCCAGTCGGGCACGGTCAACTGGGCCAGGTCGGGAAGCATCAGGCCAGCGCAATGGGCGGTGATGAACTCGGCGCGCTCCTTGGCGGTCTTGAGCTTTTTCATCGCTTTGGTGGCACGCAGTACCGGCATTTCCAGGGTCAGCTCGGTCAACGTGCGACCAGCAACTGCGAGCGGCTGCAGCAATTGCACTTGGTCCAGATCGATGCCCTGATCGTCCGGCGCAAACGGCTGCAGAAAGAACGAGGCCGGGCGTGTCGACATTTCGTGCACGTACTGCGCAATGCTGAGGTAGTCCGGACGTTTGAGCTGGTCGAGCTCCTTGACCGACAAACCGGTGGCCAGTAACGCCAGCTCGAAGAACTGATCGTCCTCATCATCACCGGCGCGGGCCAGCGCCTCTTTTTGGGCGGCGTAGTAGAGTGGTTTGAGCTGGATCTGTTCGATGTGCGATCCGTCGTCACCGGTAATCGGCGACAACAGTTCGTGTGTGGGAGGTGTCCAGGACATGTCGGAAATTCCTTTTTGATGCGTGGCAGGATGTCGCGTAGGGCCACAATCCTTGTGGGAGCCAGCCTGCTGGCGATTGCGGTGTGTCAGGCGATGTCAGTGTCGACTGGCACGCCGTCATCGCGAGCAGGCTCGCTCCTACAGGTTATGTGGGTGGCTTGGGGGGTTAGGGCAGCAATACCGCACGGCGTGCATCGCCGAGAATGTCGACGCCGTTGAGCACGAACTTTTGCGTGCGTACATCGATGTCGATCACCGGGACGCCGTTTTCCAGACGGTTGTAGGTGCGGCAGGACAGCTCCAGCGTGGTGGTGGGTTTTTCGTTCATCTTCAGCGCGGTTTCAGTCAGCGACTTCAACTTGCCGCCGACCGTGTGATAGGTGAACCAGGTATTCCCGTCCTGGTCCTGGCCGCCCTCACGAACGCTCAAGAGAATGTCGTCACCCAGCTTCACGCCCAGTGCCAGCATGATTTCCGGGCCCATGCCTTGCAGCTTGAGCGAGGCGCCGAGGACTTTGCCGCCCTTGGCCATTTCCTCGCCGATGAAACGACCGCCACGCATCTCGTCCATTTCGAACTCGATCTTCGGCGGGGTGAACTCTTCGACCGTCGCCGACAACGGCAGACCTTGCAGGGTGGCCGCGATGGCCTGTCTTACGCGGTTGGTAAACATTAGAGAACGTCCTCCAGGAACTGCTCGATGATTTCATCGCGGGCATTGAGTTGATAAACCATGTGCTCGTTCGGCGCGTAGCGGCCGTAGTCGATGACCACGTACCAGGTGCCGTTCTTGTACTTCTCGACACTGTTCAGTTCCGGGTGCAGGTACACGCTGCCGCCGGGAATGGTTTCGTCGGCGACCAAAGTTTGCAGCCAGTCGTTGATGCGCTTGACCTCCTGGTCCATGAACGACTTGGTCAGGTTCTTGGCCATGGCTTTCTGGCCGGCCTTGACCAGCTTGCGGCTGATCGCATCTTCGAGGCCGACATAGCTGATGAACTTGCCCGTGATCGAGCGGTTACCCAGCAGCGAGAAACCGCCGAGGACGGTGCGGGCGTAGTAGCTGATGCCGTAGCGGTTGAGCAGATCGCCCTCGGTGGAGTTGTCGAGGATGTTGTATTCCACCACCCGCGAAACGTCCTCGGCGAAGGTCACCTGGTTGCCCGGGCTTTCCCATTGCTTGACCTTGGCAAGGGCCGCGATGGCCAGGCTCGACGGCGACAGAAAGACGTTTTTCTTCGCGGCCTTGGAATACACCGACGGCATGTTGTGCACCAGCAGGCAGCGGTCGAAACCCAGTTCCGCACCGCCCAGTTCCTGGCTGTAGGTCACCTGATCGGCAACCGCGGCGTCCTTGCCGTCGAGCACTACACGGGCCTTGATGCGTTTGCCGAAGGAGGCGAATTCGCCGGCCACTGCTTTAGTGCCGGTGAAGCCCGGCGCACCGATGATGGTCAGGTCCTCGGGTACACCGCCCAACGCTGCGAGGCCGAGCTTGCGCCCGGTCAGCGGATCGATGCCGCCGATAACGTTGTTCAGTGTGTCCGCCGGGGTCGCGCCCTCTTCGACGATGACCACGTAAACCGGTACCTTGACCACTTTCAGGATCTGAAACACCGCGTGATACAGCGTGCCTTCTTCGGTGCCGGTCGGGTCCAGCAGCGCCTGGGTGGTGAAGCTGTTGATGCGAAACGGCGCATTGCGTGGAATCAGCGGATCGGCCTTCGGCGCGGTGCCGATCAGCCCGATAACGTTGTCACCCAGGCCACCCATGGCCTCGGGGGATTCGGTGGCATTGACGGTGATGCCGTTGTGCTCGAAGTTCAAAACCTCAGCCATGGTTATTCAGCCTTCTTGGCAGCGGCTTTTTTGGCCGCAGTGGATGGGGAGGCCGACTCGGCAGCCTCGGTTTTCAGTTCCAGGCGACCGGCACTGCGCAACGCACCTGCCTCCACGTCGAGTAATTGCAATTGCTGACCGACGCTCGACCAATGCCCCCCTCCGGTGGGGAATGGGACGAGCACGGTGTAGGTTTGGCGTTCTGCCATTTGTTTTTCTCCATAAACGAAAAAGCCCCTTTGGGAAGGGGCTGGCGGGGTTTAGTTGGCTTTTTTGGTAGAAAAAAAGCCCCAAGAGGGGCGTTTTAGTGAGACACGCTTGCAAACCAATCCGGTATTGACGGCCGGTGCTCGACCAGAGGAAATCCGTAGGAATCTGGCCAATTGCGAAGAGAAAAACGGTAATCCTGCAGCTCGGAGTATTGCTCGACGGTCAATGTAGATTCCACGCCCGCTTCCGACTCGTCACGGTGGCGAGCAATTACTCGATCAGATCTGGTCAATTCGCTATCACGCCAAGCCCGGGCATTGATCGCCAGATCTTCGTCCGAGATCGGCAACGGATCGAGCAATACTGGACGACCGTGGTCGTCACTTCCTAAGCGCTTACCTTCCGAGTTTCCTTTGAGCAAAGCTGAATGCTCATCACTGGTAATCGCTACGGCCCCAGCAGGTACACCACTTTCACCGTTAATCGCAGGATCATAGAAACCACCCGACAACGCACAAAAAAACATTGGCTTCTCCTTAATATCCAAGAGCAATCCAGCGGATCATTCCAGCGGACGCCGTGTAATTGTTTTGAACTCGGAAAACGGACGTAGATAAAGGGAGCATGCCCGGAGCGAATGACGAAGTCGTCGACATGGTTGTAAACCCCATGCTGGCCGACCACCACAAGACAGCGTTTGGAAAAGTCACCGGAAATGCCAGATCTTGAACCGGGCCGGGACCCGGGCCATTAGTCGCCTGTCCGACATTACTAGCCAATCCTCCCTGAATGATCAATCCGCTCGGCAATTTTTGGTAACCCGCCAAATCATTGAACAAAGCTCCAAATGATCGCGTTCTCCCTGATACGCCGGGCCCCGTTAGCAACCACAGCCCAGTGCCGATGTATAAGCAATCAACAAAGGTATCGGGCGGAATCGATCGAGTCACGGTTGTCCATGATCCGTCGATATTTTCCTGCATCTTGTCAGCGCCCTGAATGGCGAGGGCAAGGAAATTCACTCCCCAGTTTTGCACTCGGACCGTCGCTCCTGGCGGAATACTATTAGCTGTCGAGTCAGGCAAGCTGTAGGAGTTGAGAGTCGCTCCGGAACAGTGCACAACACCACCGACATGCCCGACAACGCCGGCAAGCGCGCCTGAAAACGTAGTAAACCCGGAGAACTGATGACCACGGTTGGCTACTGCCGCTCCGTTCATCAACTTTAAGCTGGTATCGAAGCGCGCTACCGTCGGAGCAGAGGGGCTTCCTGTAAATACAGGTGACGCTAACGGTGCAAACCCAAAAGTGACATTTTGAAAAAGCAACGACGTCGTGCCCAGATCAATCACGCCATCGGTCACCAATTGCCAACGAGTGTCCGCCTGAGTTGTTCCCTGCTCCACGGACACTTGCAAAGCCGAAGTCACTTCAGCGCTGATGTCGGAATCCCCTGCCCGCGACCAGGCACCATTGGCGACGACGTATAAGCCATTGTCCTTGGCCAGAGTCTGGTTTTTGACCAGCACTCGATCACCCGCCACAACGGCAACCCCATCGATCATTTGGGCAGCGCTCAGAATGATGTTCGCCGTTGTGGCGACTCGTACCGACTGTTTCGCGTCAAGTTTGCTCAACTGCGCCGCAACATAGTCAGTGACCCACGCCCGCGTTGCCTTGACCACGGTGTCGTCGATCAACAACGTCACCAGCGCCGCATTGCTGGTCTCGAAAATCGAGCGGATGTAGAACTCTTTGCCCGAGCCGGACGTCGCCAGCACCGGTTTGAACGATTCCGGGTATTTGACGATGGCGTACAGGATGCCGGTATCGGTCCAAAGCCCGGCTTCGCGCACATACCAGCCGCCGTCCTCGGGCGGGATGGTCACTTCAGCCAGCAACCAACTCGGGTTCTTCTCATCCTGGAACAGTGAGTTAAGCGACCCGCGCCACACTTCGCGCTTGAGCGCTGTGGCGGTGGCCGCCGGGTTGTAGACCGCGCCGCCGCCGTCACCGACCGAAATTTGCGACAACTTGATCGGCACGCCTGCCGCCTTGCAGGCGGTTTCGTAGGCAATCCCTGCGTTCGTGAGCAGGGTGTAATAGTCAGCCATTCAGGCCCCCTGAGGATAAATAGTGGATGTTTCGACGCTGTAGAGCCCGGCCGCCATGAAGGCCACGCCCGATGTTTCCAGCCCTTCGATGACCACTGGGTAAACCGTGGTCAGTTCGCCACATACCGTCGCTGCACCTATGAAGTGACTGCCGAAGGCACTCAAGCCGACAGAGACTTTCAAGGTGTCGCGTTCGCTTTTGGCATCAGCCAGGCGGCGGTCGAGACGTGCATCGATCTCTTCGCTGTAGGGCTGTTCAGTGAAAGCCCTGACGGAAAAGCTGTAGGGCTGGCCAATGGGTGTTTGCTCGTACCAGGCCCGGACCTCGGGTGTCAGGCGCAAACCCTTGGCGGCGTTTTCCAGCGCCAGACGGGTGCCGGCCTGTCGCGCCGTGGGCCAGGCCAGCTCAACGGTCAAGCGCTTTTCCGCTTCGGCCGCTGTGGCACTCCACTCGCTGACACCACGATCCGCCGCCAGATAGGGCAGGAACGCCGAGGGTGTGGCTATTGGATTCATCAATTCGGGAAACGGCGGCGCAATGCGATCAAGCAAGGTGCCGAACCCGATATCGAGAGCCCTTTCCAGCGCCGAGCTGTTGGCGGGTAACAGGCAAGGATACGGTTGTGAGTCACTCATAGCGTGAGCACCTCCACCTCGACGCCGGTGCAGTAAGGCGCTTCAAATGCCGTCGCCACAATGGGCTCGAGCGGTTCGAGAATCTCAAGTTGAACCGCTCCGGCGCTGTGCAACGTGTAGTCGATCCAGCTCGGATCGACCCGCCCTTCGAGGCGATGACAGCTGTCGGCATAGGCTTGCAACTGCTGTTGCGCCGCGAGCTTCGTCAGCCCCGAATCAGGGCCGGCATTGATCCGCACGACGACGCGAATGTTGTAGCGCTTGATGTGCGCGCCCTGCACCGTGACCCGATCGGTTTCCGGCCTGACATCCGGCCGGGCGAAATGCTGACGCACATTTTCGAGCAACGCTTCGGCTGGCGTGCCATCACCTTCCCGTGACAGCACAGTGACCATCACTTCGCCGGGGGCTGTGCGTCGTCCGTTGCCATCCTTGACCTGCGCGGCAAAACCGTCTGGGTCAAAGGTGTAAGTGATCGTCACTTCCCCGGCTGCCGCAGCCTCCACCTTCACCACCGGACGCTCGCCAAGTGTGAAGACCTCACGGCGATACTGCATGCGCGAGCCTGCGGCCGGGGCGTGGGGTGCCAGGTAATAGCGCAGACGAGCGTCGTCGTCGCTTTCATACTCCGGAGCAATCGGCGGGAACGCCGCCGGGTCACCCGCGTCCAGCAGCTGCCGTTCCAGCCCCATATCCGCCAAACGGGCATCGAGATTGCTGCCCGTCGCCCACCACGCCAGCATCTGCTTGATGCGGGCGTTGTATTTGCGTTCGTGCAGTTGCAGGCGCACGCAAAAAGCTTCGAGGGCCAGGGTCAGCAGTTCGCTTTGGTTTTCCAGGCTGTGCTTGAGTTTGACCGCACTGTCGGGAGCGCGGGCGCCGACGTATTCGAGCACGAAGGTCTTGAACTCGGTCAGAAGCTCTTCGAAGGCTTCGACCGTGACGATCGAAGGTTCGGCCAACTGGTTCTGCCCCGGTATCAACATGCTCATGTCACCACCTCGAACGTCTGGTTTCGGTTGTTCCAGGTGCCGGCGAAGCGCAGCAGCAACCCGGCACCCAGTCGACTGGCAACAATGACCTGCGGCTGGAAATCGCCAATGCCGTTCTGGCTGTTGTAGAACGCTTGGGCCGCGTGGCTCTGGGCCAGGATCAGCAGGTCATCGCCGAGGTTTTGCCCCAACAGCTGCGGGACGGCAGAGCCATACAAAGGACGTTTCTGCCGCGTCCCCAGAGGTGTGGTCAGCGCCCGGGTCGCGCGCTGTACAAACTGCGGCCAGTCATCGACCGCCGCGCCGGTGTTTCTATCGATTCCTATCATGGGGAACATCCTTCAAGCGGTACTGATCACGCGACCCTGGTGATCCACCAGCGGGCCGCTCAGGTGCACACCGGCTGCGTCGAGTCGCAACCCGACCGCCCCCAGTTGCAATTCGATGGCCTCGGGCGCCATTGCCAGTCGCGCCGGACCGATCCTCAACTCGAGCGCCTGACGATTACCGTTGAACGTCGCCGGGCCGTTGCTCCAGCTCAGCGTATGGCTGGCGTCGTCGTAGGCGTTTTGCGTGCCGTCGCGATAGAGGCGGCGCGTCAACGAAGCCTGGGTCGAGACCGGCGGAAACTGATTGCCGTTGAGCCCGAACAGCGCAACGGATTGAGCGCCGCCCTCACCGCCGCCATGGTTCAGCAACAGGCATTGCTCACCCACGGAAGGAATCCGCGACTCGCTTTGCGCTCCGGCGCTGGGATTGAAAAAGCGGATGGCTGGCGTCAGCAGCTGGCCGTGACTGACCCGGCAAGTGTTGCTGGCCGCGTCGACCTCCTGGCACACGCCAATCCGGCACACGCTATCGGTCCGTCGGTGCAGGTCTTCGAGCTCCGCCTCCATTTCCGCCAGGCGCTCGATGATCGGCCCGAGTTGCAGGCGTAAAAGCGCATCGAACATGGCTTAGCCCTCCAGTTCTGTGTATTGGTCGGGATCGTCGATGTTCGAGACTTCCCAGGTACGGGCGTATTTCGCGATGCGGACCGGGTCGTCCAGCAGCGGTGTACCGAAGTAAAGCGTCTGGGTGAAGGACAGGGTCCAGGCGAGGAACGTCTGTGTACCGCTGACGAACGTCGAAGGAATGGCGTCGAGGTTCAACGGCACGTCGCATTGATCCCCCGGCAGCCCCCATCTGTTGTCCGTGACAAGGTCCTTGAGTGCACTGGTCAGGTCGCAGGCCGCAAGTTGCGGATCAGCAGATTGCGGGGGCAACACCGCTTGCAGTGAAACAGACAGAACATGAGCGATACGGCCATCAGCGGCACGACTGGCCGTGGCATCACGTTCAATGGCAATCAACACCCATGGCTGTTCGATCACATCGGTAAAGTCTTCTCGACTGCCGACGTTGATTCCGGGTGCTGAGCGGCGTACAGCCTCAACAATGGCTACCACCAGTTGCGAGGGCTTATCGAGGATCGGGGGCATAAAAAACGTCCTGTTCATGCGTCGTTGAATTTATTACTGGTCCGGGCGGTGGTCCCGGGGCGGCACTTCGCAAACGCCGATCCGTTTGGCCGCCCAGCGCTCATACAGCCCGATGGCCACGTCCGCCCCGGCCATCGCAGTGAGGCAACCAAAGGCACCGGCAGCCCAGATCGACATGCCGGCGGCGTAGAGCAGCAGGATCGCCGAGACCCCGCAGACCATGCAGGCGCCGGAGCGCAAGGCCAGTCGTCGCAGTAATGACCAGCCGCGAGCGCCGTCCTTGTCGGCACGCCACATTTCGCCGGACACCCCGCCCACCAGGGCGAGGACGATGACCAGCCAGATCGGCATGTCCAGCAACGCTTGTTGCTCGTTTGTCATGTCACGCCTCCTGGGGTGATTGATGAGGGATAGGTGTTTGGTTCAATCGATGTCTCTTGTGTGCCTGACTTCAGGTAGGCATTCCAAAAAGCCCGGAGTCGCCGGGCTTTTCAGTAATGCGGTCCTTCGCCTTCAACTCGTCCAGTTGCGAGAGATGAAGTCGACCTTTCGGCGCTACTGGCGCGGTACGGGTCATTCAAATTGTTTTTCCGACCGCGGTCCCTGCCCGCCGGATAACTGCTTCTGGTGCTTTACGCTGCACACCCGGGTCAGTTGCCAACCCTCTGAACCGTTGAGGCCGGTTCATCGCTGCCTTTGTGGTGGAACTAAAGAGCTTCGTTGCGAGCCGCTTTGATGAGCGGCTTGAGACAAAGAATATGCATGGATGCATATACAGTCAATGCACAAATGCATTTATTTGTGCGCATGAAATGCATCAACGCATCGACAGTCCCAGAAACAAAGGCGTTGGAGGCTTTTGAAAGGCGAAAAAAAACCCGCTTGGTGCGGGTTTTATCTGACAGAGAGGAGGTTAACGGGCGTACATACCCCACCAGAAAACATGACCCAGAATGACAATCTGCTCTTCCTGCATTTCCTGGAAGGTGTAGTCCTCGTCCGGGTGTTCATCGCGATTGAAGCTGCGCAGGCGAATGCCGGTGGGCAGGCGATAAAGCTGTTTTACCCGTAGCTGGCCGTTATGGTTGATTGCATAAAGGTCGCCATCGATGATGTCGCCAATTCCGCATTTGCCGGCATTGACCCCGACCGTGGCACCGTCACGCAGCACTGGCAGCATGCTGTTGCCACGCACGGTCACGCATTTGGCCTGGTCGAACTGCACACCGTTATGGCGCAAGCTGCGTTTGCCAAAGCGCAGGCTGGAGCGCTCGCTTTCTTCGATGACGAATCTTCCTGATCCCGCAGCCAATTCAACCTCGCGAAGAAACGGCACCGACACCTCGTCATCATCGACGGGGGTATCGTCGTCCCACAGGCTTATATCCTTGAGTTCCGAATGCAGTACATCGCGTCCACCAGCGGCAAGCGGCGCGACTTCGACGCGACCACGCAATTGGTCAGTACTGACGGCGAAGTACTCGGCGATCTTCGAAATGTGTTTATCCGACGGGTCAACGATCTTGCCGCTGAGAATCCGCGAAAGTGTGGATTGAGGCACGCCGGTACGCCGGTGAAGCTCCGTGGGGGAGATCCCGTGCTGATCGAGCAGCGCTCTTAATACGGTAGAAACATTGCGTTTTTGCATAACGCGCATAGTGCTTGTTCTTTTCGCGAGAGGCAAATGCAGAATTGCATTGAAGACGCATAAATAGCGCGTAAACCAACAGAAACAGACCACGTGGCGTTCGTGCCTGCGTCCGGCAGACCGCCCATGTTAATCTTGCGCCCATTGCGGAAAAGCCGGGCCAATGCCCCACTTTTGCCCCACACCTTTCGACGAGTTTTCCGATCCCCAATGAATAAAGCACTCTCCGACCTGTCCTCCCACACGCCGATGATGCAGCAGTACTGGCGCCTGAAAAACCAGCACCCGGACCAGTTGATGTTCTACCGCATGGGTGACTTCTACGAGATCTTCTATGAAGACGCGAAGAAGGCCGCCAAGTTGCTGGACATCACCCTGACCGCTCGCGGTCAGTCGGCCGGGCAGGCGATTCCGATGTGCGGGATTCCTTACCATGCCGCCGAAGGTTATCTGGCGAAACTGGTGAAGCTTGGCGAGTCGGTGGTGATCTGCGAGCAGGTCGGAGACCCGGCCACCAGCAAGGGACCGGTAGAGCGTCAGGTGGTGCGGATCATTACGCCGGGGACGGTGAGCGATGAAGCGCTGCTGGACGAGCGTCGTGACAACCTGATCGCAGCCGTGCTGGGCGATGAGCGCCTGTTCGGCCTGGCGGTGCTGGATATCACCAGCGGCAATTTCAGCGTGCTGGAAATCAAGGGCTGGGAAAATCTGTTGGCGGAACTGGAGCGGGTCAATCCGGTGGAGCTGTTGATTCCGGACGACTGGCCAAAAGACCTGCCGGCGGAAAAACGCCGTGGGGTTCGTCGTCGTGCGCCGTGGGATTTCGAACGCGACTCGGCGCTGAAAAGTCTTTGCCAGCAGTTTTCCACCCAGGACCTCAAAGGTTTCGGCTGCGAAAACCTGACCCTGGCCATTGGTGCCGCCGGTTGTCTGTTGGCCTATGCCAAAGAAACCCAGCGCACCGCCCTGCCCCACTTGCGCAGCCTGCGCCACGAGCGTCTGGACGATACCGTGGTGCTGGACGGTGCAAGTCGGCGCAACCTGGAGTTGGACACCAACCTGGCGGGCGGTCGCGACAATACGCTGCAATCGGTGGTCGATCGTTGCCAGACCGCCATGGGCAGCCGCCTGCTGACTCGCTGGCTGAACCGCCCGCTACGGGACCTGACGGTTTTGCTGGCACGCCAGACCTCGATCACCTGCCTGCTCGACGGCTACCGTTTCGAAAAGCTGCAACCGCAACTCAAGGAAATCGGCGACATCGAGCGGATTCTCGCCCGAATCGGCTTGCGCAACGCGCGCCCGCGAGACCTTGCGCGCCTGCGCGATGCCCTCGGTGCACTGCCGGCGCTGCAAGTGGCAATGACCGAACTTGAAGCCCCGCACCTGCAGCAACTGGCGACGATCACCAGCACCTACCCGGAACTGGCCGCGCTGCTGGACAAAGCCATTATCGATAATCCGCCTGCGGTGATCCGAGATGGCGGCGTGTTGAAGACCGGTTACGACAGTGAACTCGACGAGCTGCAATCGCTCAGTGAAAACGCCGGACAATTCCTGATCGACCTCGAAGCCCGCGAAAAGGCCCGCACCGGCCTGTCGCACCTCAAGGTCGGCTATAACCGCATTCACGGTTATTTCATCGAGTTGCCGAGCAAGCAGGCTGAATCGGCACCGGCCGACTACATCCGTCGTCAGACCCTCAAGGGTGCCGAGCGCTTTATCACGCCGGAACTCAAGGCTTTCGAAGACAAGGCACTGTCGGCCAAGAGCCGTGCCCTGGCTCGTGAAAAAATGCTCTACGAAGCCTTGCTTGAAGACCTGATCTCGCAATTGCCACCCTTGCAAGACACCGCCGGCGCCCTGGCCGAGCTGGACGTTTTGAGCAACCTGGCCGAGCGTGCCTTGAACCTCGACCTGAACTGCCCGCGGTTCGTCAGCGAGCCGTGCATGCGCATCACCCAGGGTCGTCATCCGGTGGTCGAGCAGGTTCTGACCACGCCGTTCGTGGCCAACGATCTGAGCCTCGACGACAACACGCGCATGCTGGTGATCACCGGTCCGAACATGGGCGGTAAATCCACTTACATGCGCCAGACGGCGTTGATCGTACTGCTGGCGCATATCGGCAGCTTCGTGCCGGCGGCCAGTTGCGAACTGTCGCTGGTCGACCGCATCTTCACCCGGATCGGTTCCAGCGATGACCTGGCCGGTGGCCGCTCGACCTTCATGGTCGAAATGAGCGAGACCGCCAACATCCTGCATAACGCCACCGAGCGCAGCCTGGTGCTGATGGACGAAGTCGGACGCGGCACCAGTACTTTTGACGGCTTGTCCCTGGCCTGGGCCGCCGCCGAGCGCCTCGCGCATTTACGCGCCTATACGTTGTTCGCCACCCACTACTTCGAGCTGACCGTCCTGCCGGAAGCGCAACCGCTGGTGGCCAACGTGCACCTCAATGCCACCGAGCACAACGAACGCATTGTCTTCCTGCACCACGTGCTGCCGGGGCCTGCGAGCCAGAGCTACGGTCTGGCCGTGGCACAGTTGGCTGGTGTGCCCAGCGAAGTGATCGTCCGCGCCCGCGAGCATCTGAGCCGACTGGAAGACACCGCCCTGCCCCATGAAGCGCCGAAACCTGTCAAAGGCAAACCGGCCGCGCCGCAGCAGAGCGACATGTTCGCCAGCCTGCCGCACCCGGTGCTGGATGAACTGGCCAAACTCGATCTGGACGACATGACGCCACGTCGTGCACTCGAAATGCTCTATACACTAAAGACACGGATCTAACGCATAGCCTTGCAAGCTGTTAGAATCTCGCGCGGTTTGGGATGCTGCACGCTATAGCCTGGCCTGCAGACTATCGCTCCCAAACCTTGCGACCCCCACGTGAAGGGGCGCAGCAAGCCGCGCCTGAGGAGAAAATTAGAAATGACCTTCGTCGTCACCGACAACTGCATCAAGTGCAAGTACACCGACTGCGTAGAAGTCTGTCCGGTGGACTGCTTTTACGAAGGCCCGAACTTCCTGGTGATTCACCCGGATGAGTGCATCGACTGCGCACTGTGCGAACCTGAATGCCCTGCCGTGGCCATCTTCTCCGAAGATGAAGTGCCTGCCGGTATGGAAAACTTCATTGCGCTGAACATGGAATTGGCCGAAGTCTGGCCAAATATCACCGAACGCAAAGATCCGCTGCCGGATTCCGCTGACTGGGATGGCAAGCCGGGCAAGCTCGAACACCTCGAACGCTGATTACCCCCGCGTTCCCAAAAAAGGCCCCACAAGGGCCTTTTTGCTTTTCTGCAGGCAAAAAAAGGGGCGGTTTGACCCGCCCATTTTTTTCCTTATTCCCTGTGTTCCCTTTCATCGTCCTGATGAATCGCGTCCTGCGATGTCCATTCCCCTCGTCCTTGAAGGGCGTGTCTGTCCGTCGACACAACCCCGATACTAGAGCGTTCCTCGCCAAGAGCAATGGCCCTTCTGCGCTGGAATTCCCTGTCATATTCCGTCAACTTAAAAATAATCCATTTATTATCAACACGATAACCAGGCATGAAGACAATCATGGCTGTCTGGCGCGGTGTAAAAAAACTGAACACTTACGCAAGAGTAAGCAAAGACTTACATCACCAGACGACAAACCTGCGGTATTACCCTCCTCACTGAAATTCGAATATCCAGATAACAAAAAGCCCCGAACATTCGGGGCTTTTGGTTATCTGCACGGGAAGCGCTTATTGGAACAGCGACTCACTGGAAAGGCCGTTTTTCTCCAGGATTTCCCGCAGACGCTTCAGGCCTTCAACCTGAATCTGTCTGACCCGTTCCCGGGTCAGGCCGATTTCAAGGCCTACGTCTTCAAGGGTGCTGCTCTCGTGGCCACGCAGACCGAAGCGGCGTACCACCACTTCACGCTGCTTGTCGGTGAGCTCGGAGAGCCATTGATCGATGCTCTGGGACAGGTCGTCATCCTGCAACAGTTCACATGGATCGGTTGGACGATCATCGGTGAGAGTGTCCAGCAGGGTTTTATCCGAATCCGGCCCCAGCGAGACGTCGACCGAAGAAACCCGCTCGTTGAGACCCAGCATGCGCTTGACCTCCGCTACCGGTTTTTCCAGCAGGTTGGCGATTTCTTCGGGTGAGGGTTCATGGTCAAGTTTTTGCGTCAGCTCCCGTGCAGCCCGCAGGTACACATTGAGCTCTTTGACCACATGGATCGGCAACCGGATGGTCCGGGTCTGATTCATGATCGCGCGTTCGATGGTTTGACGAATCCACCAGGTCGCATAGGTCGAAAAGCGGAAGCCGCGTTCAGGGTCGAACTTCTCCACCGCCCGGATCAGGCCGAGGTTGCCCTCTTCGATCAGGTCCAGTAGCGACAACCCACGATTGACATAACGCCGGGCGATTTTCACCACCAGCCGCAAGTTACTTTCAATCATGCGTTTGCGCCCGGCCGGATCGCCACTTTGCGACAAGCGCGCAAAATGAACTTCCTCTTCGGGGGACAACAGGGGGGAAAAACCGATTTCATTGAGATACAGCTGCGTGGCATCAAGTGCACGCGTGTAGTCAATGTACTTGTGTTGTTTCAACGATGCGGAGTGTTTGGATTTGGCACGAACGGAAGGTGGAGCCGCCCCTTCATCATTCGACATCGAATCCGTCCCGATGCCGGTCTCCATCAGGAGAACCTCATCGTCGATGTCAAACTCCGGCACTTCTTTACTGAGAGCCATTGTTATAGTCCTTTGGTGAGTTCGACCTCAAGCTCAAGCGGCGCCTTTATCCTTGGCAACGCTGGAGCCTGTCCCCTCTACGCGACGGAACAGGCTGGCCTACAAATCAACGTCTTGGCAGGAACTGCAGCGGATCTACAGGTTTACCTTGGCGGCGAATCTCAAAATGCAGTTTCACCCGGTCTGTACCCGTTGACCCCATTTCGGCAATTGTCTGTCCGACCTTGACCTGCTGCCCCTCCCGAACCAACAGCCTGCGGTTATGTCCGTAGGCACTGACGTAGGTTTCACTGTGTTTGATGATGACTAATTCGCCGTAGCCCCTTAAGCCACTCCCGGCGTATACCACCGTCCCATCAGACGCAGCTAAAACAGGCTGTCCCAAATCCCCGGCGATATCAATTCCTTTATTCAAACTACCGTTTGAAGAGAATTTTCCAATCAAAATGCCATTGGATGGCCATCCCCAGCCGGTCGGGGCTGGCCCGGCTGGAGGCAATGGAGCAGGTGTCGGCTTGTTGGCGACGGACGGTACAACCGTGGTCGTGGTCGGGGTGGAACCGTCAACCGGACGCCGAATGACCGTGGTTTTACTCGAGGACGACGGCGATGAACTGGTCGAACTCACTACCGCCGTCGGCGTTGAACCGGTACGACCGTCAAAGCGAATCGTCTGACCCGGGCGAATGGTGTAAGGCGCAGGAATGTTGTTGCGTGCCGCCAGAGCCTTGTAGTCCCACCCGTAGCGGAAGGCGATCGAGAACAGGGTGTCTTTTGGTCGAACCACGTACTGACCGGTTGTCACGGCCGGGCGCTGGGGCGCGGCATTGTTGCGATCGACAACGCGGACATCACTGGATTTGGTGCTGGAACACCCCGCCAGCAAGGTGCTCAAAACAAGGCCAGTCACCAGGCGCTGAAAGCTCGTTGTACCCATACGCTGCGCAATGACTGTGAGACTCACCCGCCGCTCCCTTTGTGGTGGCTGAAAATGTGATTTGCCGTGATCCGGCATGCTGTGTCGCCAGTATAACGGGCCGTGCAGGCTTTACCCTTATTGAAGCGATTTGGGTTTGCGCACACGTTTGCTGCTCGACAAAACAACCCGTTTAACCATTCGACGCCGCTGTAAGACAGAGGCAATCGAAGAGAATTCAGCGCATCGAAACAAATGCTCAGGCCAGTGGCCCATTGAGCAAGGGAACGAAGCGTACATTCCCCAGAACGCGTCTGGAAAAGCCCTGTTCTTCCCTGATGATCAGCAGTAATTGTTGAACCTCTCCAGAGCCGACCGGAATCACCAGACGCCCCCCGGGTGCCAGTTGGTCGAGCAAGGCCTGAGGGACATCGGTGGCCACCGCCGTCACGATGATGCCGTTGTATGGCGCCAACGCTGGCCAGCCCTCCCAGCCATCGCCCCAGCGAAACACCACGTTGCGAAGGTTCAACTCGACCAGGCGTTCCTTGGCCCGGTCCTGCAGCACCTTGATGCGCTCGACGGAAAACACCCGCTCCACCAGTTGCGACAGTACCGCCGTCTGGTAGCCGGAACCGGTGCCGATTTCCATGACCTTGTCCAAAGGTCCGGCTTCGAGCAGCAACTCGCTCATGCGAGCCACCATGTAAGGCTGGGAGATGGTCTGGTTATGGCCGATCGGCAGCGCCGTGTCCTCATAGGCCCGGTGCGCCAGTGCCTCGTCGACGAACAGGTGACGTGGCGTACGACGGATGACTTCCAGCACCTTGGCGTTGGAAACCCCTTCTTCATAAAGTCGCTGGATAAGCCGCTCGCGGGTCCGTTGCGAGGTCATGCCTATGCCGCGATGCAGCATATCGTCTTGTCCGCGAGTCATCAGCGCAGCCCCTCCAGCCAGCCATCGAGACTTCTGAAGGCATCATTGAAGGTGCGATCCAGTTGCAGTGGCGTGATGGACACGTAGCCTTGCATTACCGCGTGGAAATCGGTGCCCGGACCGCCGTCTTCGGCATCTCCGGCAGCGGCGATCCAGTAACCGGACTTGCCGCGCGGGTCGACGACTTTCATCGGCGCAGCGGCGCGGGCGCGATGCCCGAGGCGGGTCAGCTGGATGCCGCGGATGTGCTCCAGTGGCAAGTTGGGAATGTTCACATTCAGTACCGTGCGCGGTGGAAGGTCGAGATCGACGTGGGCCTCGACCAGCTTGCGCGCAAAATACGCCGCCGTGGGAAGGTTATCGACCTGACGAGAGACCAACGAAAAGGCAAACGCAGGACGCTCCAGGAAACGCCCTTCCAACGCTGCCGCCACCGTGCCGGAATACAACACATCGTCACCCAGGTTGGCGCCCAGGTTGATTCCGGAAACCACCATATCCGCTTCACGGTCCAGCAAGCCGTTGAGGCCCAGGTGCACGCAATCGGTCGGAGTGCCGTTGATGCTGATAAAACCGTTGGCCAGCGTCTGCGGGTGCAACGGCCGGTCGAGCGTCAGCGAACTGCTGGCGCCGCTTTTGTCCTGGTCCGGGGCGATAACCACGCATTCGGTGTAATCCGCCAGCGCAGCATAAAGCGCGGCGAGACCGGGTGCGGTTACCCCATCGTCGTTAGAAATCAGAATACGCATGGGCTGTCCGTCTGCCCCACCGGCACCAGATCAACAAGCTCGCGCACCAATACAGTGGCGAAGCATCCGGCCGGCAGGACGAATTCCAGTTGCAGAATGTCAGGCTCGGGATAATGCCACGTCAACCCACCAATGGGCAGCCGCAGGATGCGACGTTCGTGGCTCATACCGGCGTTAATCAACCAATCGCGAAGATCTGCCTCGCGCGCAGCGATTGCCTGCTCCAGTTCATGGACAACGCCCGTGGCCGGCGAGTCACCTTCGCCCCACTGCGGCCCTGTCGGATGCAAGTCAAGAATCGCCAGGCGCGGGTCGCTGCACTCGGCAACACCTGCCGGAAAAAAACTGCGGCTATCGGTGAACGCCAGCAAGTCACCGACCTGTGCACGCTGCCAGGTGCCGTCGGCGACACGCGCGGCCAAGACCTGGTTGAACAGAAAACTGCGGGCCGTGGACAGCAGACGCGAACGCACGTTGCGTTGTTCCGGCAAGGCCTTGCGTGCGGCCCAGGCACGGGCGTCAACCACGTTACCGCCGTCATGCCCGAAGCGCTGCGCACCGAAATAATTGGGGATGCCCTGCCGGGTGATCAGTTGCAGGCGCTGTTCGATGGCAGCCTTGTCACCGGCGAACTGGGTAAGCCGCAGCGTGAAACCGTTGGCCGAGTGCGCACCGCGTTGCAGCTTGCGCTTGTGCCGGCTGGTCTTGAGAATTTTCAGCGTGTCGTTTTCTGCGGCCGACAGATCTGGATCGGCCTTGCCCGGCAGTTGCACGCTGAACCACTGACGCGTCAGCGCCTGGCGATCCTTGAGCCCGGCATAACTGACCGTGCGCAAAGGTACACCTGCTGCCTTGGCAATCCGTCGTGCCGCCTCTTCAGTATTCAGACCGCGCTTTTCCACCCAGATCCACAGGTGTTCGCCGTCGCCACTCAAGGGAATATCAAGGACTTCGTCGACCTGGAAATCTTCAGCGATGGCTTTCAGTACCGCGGTGCCCAAGGGCTCACCGTAGGCGCGCGGGCCAAGCAATTGCAGTTCGTTCATGCGCGCAGCAACAAGGCAACGGAATGCACGGCGATGCCTTCTTCGCGACCGACAAAGCCGAGCTTTTCGGTGGTGGTAGCTTTTACGTTCACTTGATCCAACTCAACTTGAAGATCCGCGGCAATCAGCGCACGCATCGATTCGATATGCGGAGCCATTTTCGGCGCCTGGGCGACGATGGTGTTATCGACGTTGCCAACCTTCCAGCCTTTGGCGTGGATCAGTGCGACGACATGACGCAATAGCGCACGGCTGTCGGCACCCTTGAATTGCGGGTCGGTGTCCGGGAAATGCTTGCCGATATCACCCAGCGCAGCAGCGCCGAGCAAGGCATCGCTCAAGGCGTGCAGCAGGACGTCACCGTCGGAATGAGCGAGCAGCCCGAAGCTGTGTGCGATGCGCACGCCGCCCAGAGTAATGAAATCGCCTTCAGCGAAACGGTGCACATCATAGCCGTGGCCAATACGCATAAAAAAACGCCCCGATTTTTGTCAGGGCGTGATTCTACCTGCTATTGACCTGCTAGAGCATGCGCGTGATGCCGCAAGTGATCATCGATAAAGCTGGCGATGAAGAAATAGCTGTGGTCGTAACCGGGCTGCAGGCGCAACGTCAGTGGATGACCGGCCAGTTTGGCCGCCTGTTGCAAGGCTTGCGGCTTGAGCTGAGTGGCGAGGAAATCGTCGCGATCACCTTGGTCCACCAGCAGCGGCAGCTTCTCGTCAGCCTCGGCAATCAAGGCACAGGCATCCCATTCGCGCCATTTCGAACGGTCCTCTCCCAGATAACGGGAAAAGGCCTTCTGCCCCCACGGGCAGTCCATCGGATTGTTGATCGGCGAAAACGCCGACACTGACAGATATCGCCCCGGATTGCGCAAGGCACATACCAGCGCACCGTGACCGCCCATGGAGTGACCGCTGATGCCGCGCTTTTCGGATGCGGGGAAATGCGCCTCAACCAAAGCGGGCAATTCCTGCACAACATAGTCATGCATCCGATAGTGCCGCGACCACGGTTCCTGCGTGGCATTCAGATAAAACCCGGCACCGAGACCAAAGTCCCACGCACCATCAGGATCCCCCGGTACATCAGGACCGCGAGGGCTGGTGTCTGGTGCGACGATGATCAGCCCCAGTTCGGCGGCCATGCGCAGGGCGCCGGCCTTTTGCATGAAGTTCTCGTCAGTGCAGGTCAGGCCGGACAGCCAGTACAGCACCGGCAGCTTGCCACCCTGCTCCGCTTGCGGCGGCAGGTACACGGCAAACACCATGTCACAGCCGAGCACTTCGGAGCGATGGCGATAGCGTTTGTGCCAGCCGCCAAAACTCTTCTGGCAGGAGATATTTTCCAGGCTCATGGCAGACCTCAGAAATGGATGACAGAGCGGATGCTTTTTCCTTCATGCATCAGGTCGAAAGCCTTGTTGATATCTTCCAGGCCCATGGTGTGGGTGATGAAAGTATCCAGCGGGATCTCGCCGGTCTCAGCCATTTCCACGTAGCTTGGCAACTCGGTACGGCCACGTACGCCACCGAACGCCGAACCGCGCCAGACGCGGCCGGTGACCAATTGGAACGGACGGGTGGCGATTTCCTGACCGGCACCGGCCACACCGATGATCACCGACTCGCCCCAACCCTTGTGGCAGCATTCAAGCGCAGCACGCATCAGTTGCACATTGCCGATGCACTCGAACGAGAAGTCGACGCCGCCATCGGTCATGTCGACGATGACTTCCTGGATCGGACGGTCGAAGTCTTTCGGGTTTACACAATCGGTTGCACCCAGCTGTTTGGCGATCTCGAATTTGGCCGGGTTGATGTCGATGGCAATGATCCGACCAGCCTTGGCTTTCACCGCACCGATGATGGCAGAAAGACCGATGCCGCCAAGGCCGAAAATGGCCACGGTATCACCGGGTTTCACCTTGGCAGTGTTGAGCACCGCACCAATACCGGTGGTGACACCGCAGCCCAGCAGGCAAACTTTTTCCAGCGGCGCTTCCTTGGCAATTTTGGCGACGGAGATTTCCGGCAGCACGGTGTACTCGGAAAACGTCGAGGTGCCCATGTAGTGGAAAATCGTTTCGCCCTTGTAGGAAAAACGCGAAGTGCCGTCAGGCATCAGGCCTTTGCCCTGGGTTGCGCGAATCGCCTGACACAGGTTGGTCTTGCCCGACAGGCAGAATTTGCACTGGCGGCATTCCGGGGTGTACAGCGGAATGACATGGTCGCCGACCGCCACGGAAGTCACACCTTCGCCGATCGCTTCGACAATCGCCCCGCCTTCGTGACCCAGAATCGACGGAAAGATGCCTTCCGGATCAGCGCCCGACAACGTGTAGGCGTCGGTATGGCAGACACCCGAGGCCACCACGCGCAGCAAGACTTCACCGGCTTTGGGCATGGCGACATCGACCTCAACGATCTCCAGAGGTTTCTTGGCCTCGAAGGCAACGGCAGCGCGCGACTTGATCATGGTGATGCTCCAGTGAATAAAAACGAGACAAGGAGTGTAATACAGCGCCTTACGGTGAATAATCAGAACAAATGCAAAACATTATTGCCATGCAGGGATAATCTTTGATGTCCGACAACCGCTGGGAAGGCATCGACGAATTCGTCGCCGTCGCTGAATGCAGCCAGTTCACCGCTGCCGCCGAGAGATTGGGCGTTTCTTCCTCACACATCAGTCGACAGATCGTACGCCTTGAAGAGCGCGTGCAAACCCGCTTGCTCTACCGCAGTACACGGCGAGTGACACTGACCGAAGCCGGACAGACTTTTCTGCAACATTGCCAACGCCTGCAGGATGGACGCGAAGAAGCGTTGCGCGCGGTCAGCGATCTGACCAGCGAACCCAAAGGCATGTTGCGCATGACCTGCGCGGTGGCTTACGGCGAACGCTTTATCGTGCCGCTGGTTACCCGTTTCATGGGGCTTTATCCGCAACTGCGGATTGACATCGAATTGAGCAATCGCCAACTCGATTTGGTGCATGAAGGCCTCGACCTGGCGATCCGCCTCGGACGCTTGCAGGACTCAAGACTGGTCGCCACCCGCCTCGCACCACGGCGAATGTTTCTCTGCGCCGCACCGTCCTACCTTGAACGGTACGGCCGCCCACACAGCTTGTCGGAACTGAGCCGTCACAACTGCCTCATCGGCAGCTCTGACCTGTGGCAGCTGGAACAGAACGGGCGGGAATATTCGCAACGGGTGCAGGGAAACTGGCGCTGCAACAGTGGGCAAGCGGTATTGGATGCTGCGCTACAAGGCGTCGGGTTGTGTCAGTTGCCGGATTACTACGTGCTGGAGCATCTGAAAACCGGGGATTTGATTTCGCTGCTGGAAGCTCATCAGCCGCCGAATACTGCCGTTTGGGCGCTTTATCCACAGCAGCGGCATCTGTCGCCGAAAGTGCGCAAGTTGGTGGATTATTTGAAGGAAGGGTTGGCTGAAAGGCCGGAGTACCGAAGCTAGACGCTCAACTGCGTGCCAGCAAGAGATCGGGGGCCTGGACTACCGCAATCGCGAGCAGGCTCACTCCTACAGTGGACGGGGGAGACACACAAATCTTGTGTAAACCAATGAACCTTGTAGGAGTGAGACCGGCTTGCCGGCGATTGGGGCAATACTGAATTCAAGTCAATCAGTGACGATTGGTCCAGCGCTGTCTCAACCATTCAAGATCTTCGGGACGTGTGACCTTGAGATTGTCGGAACGCCCTTCGACAAGGCGTGGCGATGAACCAGCCCACTCCATAGCCGACGCTTCATCAGTGATCACAGCATCCGCCACCAGACTGTCCGCCAACGCCCGATGCAACGCACCAAGTCGAAACATCTGCGGCGTGTACGCTTGCCAGATCACGCTGCGGTCCACGGTTTCGACGACACGTCCGTGTTTATCGACCCGTTTGAGCGTGTCCCGCGCTGGAACCGCCAGCAACCCGCCTACCGGATCGTCAGCCAGTTCAGCCAGCAATTTGTCGAGATCGTCACGGCTGAGATTCGGTCGCGCCGCATCGTGAACCAACACCCAATCTTCGTCATCGGCACCTTGTGCATGCAGATGCAGCAGGGCATTGAGTACCGAACCGGAACGCTCGGCGCCGCCCTCGACCCGCGTTATACGCGCATCGCCAGCACAAGCCAGGTTAGGCCAATAAGGATCATCGACAGCAAGACTGACCACCAGGCCTTTGAGGCATGGATGATCGAGGAAACAGCCGAGGCTGTGTTCGAGAATTGTGCGCCCGCCCAGTTGCAAGTATTGCTTGGGACGGTCCGCGGCCATACGGGCACCGACGCCCGCGGCAGGAATCACGGCCCAGAAGGCCGGTAACGAATTAATCATTGGGCCAACTGGTAAAGGGTTTCACCGTCCTTGACCATGCCCAACTCATGGCGAGCCCGCTCTTCAACGGTCTCCATGCCCTTTTTCAATTCGCTGACTTCGGCGTCCATCACCCGATTACGCTCCAGCAACGCCTCATTCTCGGCGTGTTGATCCGCAATCTGCTGCTTCAGCTCGGCCACTTGCGCCAGACTGCCATTACCCACCCACAGGCGGTACTGCAGGCCAGCCAGCAACAGGAGCAAGACGAGGAACAACCAATTGGGACTGCGCATCGAATATCAGGTATCCAGTGAAAAAAGACAGCCACACCACAACATGAAGCTACTGATAGCACGAAGCCTGGAAAACCCAGGCTTGTGCTGATAAGGCATCAGATTAGTGGCAAAAACCACGCCGTAGCGATTTTTCCGACACAATCCGCTGACTTTTTTTACCCGTACGACTTAGCCGCGGAATTCGCTGCGGCCGTTGTACTTGGCTTTGCCGTTCAACTGCTCTTCGATACGCAGCAGTTGGTTGTACTTGGAAACGCGGT
>NZ_RCNW01000116.1:0-4271 GCF_004307605.1 Pseudomonas sp. Sample_24 | reverse complement strand
GCGAGGATACGCGCCTCGCAAAATCCCCACAAGACTGACCGGTCACCCCTGTCAAGCGCCCGGCCATACGACTTTGGCCCAAGAGCCACGGAACACAAGGGATAGACTGTTCACAATCGATAGAAAAAATGTCTACAATTTTTTATCAATGTGCCACTTGCAGCATCGCCGGATCGGTCAGCGGCAACACCCAGCGCGCCTGACCCTCCTTGAGACCGCCACGACGGGAACGGTCCAGCACCCAGCCACGCGCCTCAATCTGCTTGCCCTTGAGACTTTCCAGCGAGGCCACATCGAATCGGGTCAGCAAATTGGGTGCAACGCGCAATACAACCGAGTCCTGCAACTCGATCCAAATCCCGCCACGATTGCGCTGAACCCTGCTCACACGGCCACTGAGCAGAGCGAATCCGGAAACGCTGATTTGATCCGCCTGCAACACGGGCGACTGGCGCCACACGCCGAGTCCGGATTGGCGGGCACTGCGTTCCGCTGCCTGCTGACAGTCGATCAGATCGGTATTCGGCGCGACTGCCACGAGAAACCCCAGGCCTTCGGCGAGCATTTGCGCTTCGAGGTTGGCGCCGTCGGCACCATAGACATGGGCCAACGTCCGGCCATAGCGGTCTTTGCTTTCTTTGCCGGGCCGCAGGCCGACTCGCCCATCACTCGCCGCCACCAAATCTTCCAGGCGTTTTCGTGCAGCGACGGCGAACGGCTCGTCGGAGCGCCCTTTCTTGCCCAACTCCGGCGTATTCAAGCCGATCATGCGCACATTGCGACCATCGCTCAGGCGCAGCGTGTCGCCGTCGACCACTCGCTGGACTGCGACCGATGCCAGCCCGGCCGGAGCCGGACAAAAGGCCTGGGCCGCTGAGAGCCAAATCGCAGACAGAAAAAAGGCGCCCGCAAGGGACGCCTTTTTCATCAGCATGGAAAAACCGCAACGGCCTCCCAAGTTGATCGGCCTTAGGCCTTTTTCGCGCCGAAAGCACCGAAACGGTCTGCGAAGCGCTGAACGCGGCCGCCAGTGTCCAGAGTCTTCTGCTTACCGGTGTAGAACGGGTGGCATTCGTTGCAAACGTCGATCGCCAGGGCTTTGCCGAAGGTCGAACGGGTTTCGAACTTGTTGCCGCAGCTGCAGGTAACAGCAACTGCTGGGTATTCTGGATGGATATCAGCTTTCATGGTGTTTTCCTCAGGCTAGCGTGCCGCCACCCAACACTATTGTTGAATACCGCACGTAATTAGGCCGCGGATTCTACCAGACAATGCCAATCACGCAAGCTGTCCCTCAAACCGGTCGTCTGCTAGGCTCGCGGCCTGCTACTTCACCCCTACATCGAGAAAACGCGTGCCCGACGCCATTCTGCGCCTCGCCCTGCCTTCGCCGCTGCGCCGCCTGTTCGACTACCGCGCTCCGGCCGGCGTTCGGCGCGAACAGTTGCACCCCGGCATGCGCCTGCGAGTGCCATTTGGCCGTCGCGAGATGATCGGGATCCTGGTGGAAGTCACCGACACCAGCGAAGTGCCAGCGGAAAAACTCAAGCCCGCGCTGGCCTTGCTCGACGCCACACCACCACTTCCCCCGGCGTTATTCAAGTTGTGCCTGTGGACCTCCCAGTATTACCAGCACAGCCTCGGCGATACCTTGAGCTGGGCCTTGCCCGTATTGCTGCGCCAGGGCGAACTGGCCGAAGCGCGGCAGGAACGCTTCTGGTCTGCCGCGCCGGGTGCGAGTCTCGATGACCCGCGTATCGCCCGCGCCCCGCGCCAGCGTGAAGCTTTGGCGACACTGGCGCAGCACCCCCATGGCGTCGCTCACCAGTTGCTGAGCAAGCTGATGCTGAGCAAAGACAGCCTGGATTTGCTGCTGGCCAAGGATCTGGTGCAAGTTGAAATCCGCCGCCACGCGCCTGGTGTCCGCCATGAACACTGGCTGGCCCAGCCCGAATTGCCGCTCAACGCGGAACAGCGTGCAGCGTACGAAGCGATCCGCGCCGGGTTCGACAGTTATCACGCTTTTCTGCTGGCCGGTGTCACCGGCAGCGGCAAGACCGAAGTCTACTTGCAGCTGATCCGCGAGACCCTTGAGGCCGGCAAGCAAGCGTTAGTGCTGATCCCGGAAATCAATCTCGGTCCGCAAACCCTGGCGCGATTCGAGCAGCGCTTCAATGCGCGCATCGCGCTGATCCACTCGGCGGTCAACGACCGCGAACGCCTTGAGGCCTGGCTGGCCGCCCGAGATGGCGAAGCCGACATTATTATCGGCACCCGCTCGGCGCTGTTCACACCGATGAAAAATCCGGGGCTGATCATCATCGACGAGGAGCATGACGGCTCCTATAAACAGCAGGAAGGCCTGCGCTACCATGCCCGCGACCTGGCATTGGTGCGGGCACGGCAGGAAAACATCCCGATCGTGCTCGGCTCGGCCACGCCCTCTCTGGAAAGCCTGCACAACGCCTATACCGGTCGCTACGGCTTGCTGCGACTGAATGAACGCGCTGGCGGTGCCAAGCAACCGCGCTTCCTGCGCCTGGATGTGAAGAGTCGTCCGCTGGACAGCGGCATTTCCGGACCGATGCAACAAGCCATCGGCCAGACCCTGGCTGCCGGTCAGCAGGTGCTGGTGTTCCTCAATCGCCGAGGCTTTGCGCCGACCCTGCTTTGCCATGACTGCGGCTGGATGTCCGAATGCCAGCGCTGCGACGCACGCATGACCGTGCACCAGCGTTACGGCGAACTGCGTTGCCACCATTGCGGCTATGTCGAACGCGTACCCCGCCAATGCCCTAAATGCAACAAGGTCGACTTGCGCCCGGTGGGTGCCGGCACCGAACGGGCTGAAGAGCGTCTGGCGATCCTGTTTCCGGACTATCCGGTCCTGCGGGTCGACCGCGACAGTACCTCACGAAAGGACGCGATGAACCAGTTGTTCGCGACCATCCAGAAAGGCCAACCGTGCATTTTGATCGGCACGCAAATGCTTGCCAAAGGTCATCACTTTCCGCGAGTGACGCTGGTGTCGATTCTCGACGCCGACGGCGGGCTGTTCTCCGGCGACTTCCGTGCCAGTGAACGCATGGCGCAATTGATTGTTCAGGTCGCGGGCCGCGCAGGCCGTGCCGAAGAACCGGGCAAGGTGATCATCCAGACGCATCTTGCTGACCATCCGTTGTTGATCCAACTGACCGAACAGGGCTATTTCGCCTTTGCCGAACAAGCCTTGAGCGAACGCCGCGCAGCGGGCTTGCCGCCGTTTGCGCACCTGGCGTTGCTGCGCGCCGAAGCGCATAAACCAGGGCAAGCGGAAGGCTTTCTCGATGAGGCGTGCAGCGAGGCCGAGCGCCTGCTGATCGAACAGAACCTGACCGGCATCGAGCTGCTGGGCCCGGTGCCAGCGCCGATGGAGCGCCGGGCAGGGCGGTATCGCGCGCAGTTGCTGTTGCAGGCGACCGCCCGGGCGCCGCTGCATCGATTGCTGGCCAGTTGGTTGCTGGTACTGGAGCAGATGCCGAGTGGGCGTGCGGTGCGCTGGTCTCTGGATGTTGATCCAGTCGATTTGTATTGATGGCAACTGTGGCGAGGGAGCTTGCTCCCGCTCGACTGCAAAGCAGTCGTAAATATGGCACCTCGAGCCGTTCAGTGAGACCGCGGGGCCTGAATTCAGGGCCGCTCCGCGCCCCACCGGGAGCAAGCTCCCTCGCCACAGGTTAATCGTCTGCCGTAAGTCCGCAATGAACCTACAATGGTTGGCAAGCCTGCTCCGGCAACGGATAATGCCCAGTTTTTCCACCAGCGCATGATGCGCCCGCCGCGCCAGCGGTCGAAAGAGAAGACCATGAAAGACACCATTCGCCAGCTGATCCAACAAGCCATCACCCAACTCGTCAACGAAGGTGTGTTGCCTGAAGGCCTGTCGCCGGCGATCCAGGTGGAAAACTCGCGCGACAAGAAAAACGGCGATTTCGCCAGCAACATCGCCATGATGCTGGCCAAACCGGCGGGCATGAAACCGCGCGACCTGGCGGAAAAAATCATCGCTGCGCTGCCGGCCGACGAAAACGTCAGCAAGACCGAAATCGCCGGTCCCGGCTTCCTGAATTTCTTCCAGAACACCGATGCCCTGGCCTCACGCCTCGACGCGGCCCTGGCCGATGGCAATATCGGCGTGCGCAAGGCTGGCCCGCTGCAGCGCACCGTTGTCGACCTGTCGGCACCGAACCTGGCCAAAGAGATGCACGTCGGCCACTTGCGCTCGACCATCA
>NZ_RCNW01000509.1:0-728 GCF_004307605.1 Pseudomonas sp. Sample_24 | reverse complement strand
ATCCTTCCGCTTGTGGCGGGATTAGGTAGTGGTTTAACTGGTGCCCATGATCCTCTCTCTTGCCTAGCCACTGTAGATACAGTTCATCTGTATTGTGAGGGCTCAGTTAACTGTTTATAGGCGGTGTACTGGTCTAAATTGAGGCAACTGTACTTGTCTGCGCCATTATGGTGCATTTTCGGCCATTAAGACTTAATGAGTAGGCTATAGCTGTAGGAAAAGACCGGTACAGCAGTACAGTTTTTGTAAGTAAAGCGTCTTGCAATTGCCCGCTGACGAAACTGTGTTTGCGTCAGCGGCAATCTGTACCAATTAACTGGCGATCATTCGCCCGGTTTCTTCCAGGTTTATGTGCCAGCTCAGGGCATCACGCAGGATATGCGGGGTATGTCCGCCCACTGCGCAAGCCTTTTCAAAATAATCGCTGAGGGCCTGGCGGTAATCCGGGTGTACGCAGTTGTCGATGATCACCCGCGCACGCTCGCGGGGCGCCAGGCCGCGCAGATCGGCCAAACCGATTTCGGTGACCAGGATGTCGACGTCATGCTCGGTGTGGTCGACATGGCTGACCATCGGCACCACGCTGGAAATCGCGCCGCCCTTGGCAATCGACTTGGTCACGAAGATCGCCAGGTGCGCATTGCGTGCAAAGTCACCCGAACCGCCAATCCCATTCATCATCCGCGTGCCGCAGACGTGGGTGGAGTTGACGTTGCCATAGATGTCGA
>NZ_RCNW01000003.1:0-729 GCF_004307605.1 Pseudomonas sp. Sample_24 | reverse complement strand
TGACCAACCTCGAATACGCGCCATTGGCGGAGATCATGGGCCGCTCGCTGCTGGGGCCGGAGCCGTTCAACTGTTCGGCGCCGGACACCGGCAACATGGAAGTGCTGGTGCGTTATGCCAGCGAAGAGCAAAAGCAGCGTTGGCTTGAACCGTTGTTGCGAGGCGAGATCCGCTCGGCGTTCGCCATGACCGAACCGGACGTCGCGTCCTCCGATGCCACCAACATGGCAGCCCGTGCCGTGCGCGATGGTGACCAATGGGTGATCAATGGCAAGAAATGGTGGACGTCGGGTGCCTGCGATCCGCGCTGCAAGATCCTGATCTTCATGGGCCTGAGCAACCCCGATGCGCCGCGTCATGCCCAGCACTCGATGATTCTGGTGCCGATCGATACCCCCGGTGTGAAGATCGTGCGCCCGCTGCCGGTGTTCGGTTACGACGATGCGCCTCACGGTCACGCCGAGGTGCATTTCGAAAACGTGCGGGTGCCGTACGAAAACGTCTTGTTGGGCGAAGGACGCGGCTTCGAAATCGCTCAAGGTCGCCTTGGCCCGGGCCGAATTCACCACTGCATGCGTTCGATCGGCATGGCTGAACGTGCGCTGGAACTGATGTGCAAACGTTCGGTGAACCGCACCGCGTTCGGCAAGCCGCTGGCCCGTCTGGGTGGCAATATCGACAAGATCGCCGACTCGCGGATGGAAATCGACATGGCGCGTCTGCTGACCT
>NZ_RCNW01000436.1:0-730 GCF_004307605.1 Pseudomonas sp. Sample_24 | reverse complement strand
GCGTTGTCCAGGTCAGTGCCCAGCGCAAAGGTGATGGTCAGGGTGATCTTGCCGTCGGCGGTCGACTGCGAGGACATATAGAGCATGTTCTCGACGCCGGTGATCGCTTGCTCCAGGGGAGCGGCTACGGTTTCACCGATGACTTTCGGGTTGGCACCCGGGAAGTTCGCACGAACCACAACAGTCGGCGGCACCACTTCCGGGTATTCGCTGATCGGCAACTGGAACAGCGAGATCGCACCGGCGATCAGGATCAGCAGCGAAAGCACCGCTGCGAAGATCGGCCGTGAAATGAAGAATTGGGAGAAATTCATCGGAGTCGTTATCCCTTAACCGCGTGGGGTCGCTGCAGCCAGTTTCACAGCCGTGCCCGGCGCAACCTTGGCAGGTGCGACTTGTGGCAGGTTGCTGGCTTCCAGCGCTTGTCGTTGTTGTGCGAGGGCCGCGAGCGTTTGTTCGCTGGCCATCGGGATCACTTCAGGGGTGACTGGCGAACCGGGGCGTACCCGTTGCAGGCCCTTGACGATGATGGTGTCGTCCTTGTTCAAGCCGTTGCGCACGATGCGCAAGCCTTCGATCTTCGGCCCCAGCTCAACGGCGCGGTAGGCGGTCTTGTTGTCGGCATCCATCACCAGCACAAACTTTTTGCCAAGGTCAGTGCCGACTGCTTCGTCATTGATCAGCATGGCGTTGTAGGTGCCGCTGCCTACCAGTTTCAGGCGTGCATACA
>NZ_RCNW01000324.1:0-4310 GCF_004307605.1 Pseudomonas sp. Sample_24 | reverse complement strand
TGGCCGAACATTCCTTCAAACAGTGCATCCCATGCTGAAGAAGCTGTTCCAGTCATTCCGTACTCCCCTGCGTCGTACGCAACACATCCGCAGCACGCCTGAAGTGCTCAACAGCGGCCAACATTCGCTGCAAAAGGGGCAATTCAGCCGTTACGCGGTGAACATCGTCGAACGCCTGCAGGGCGCTGGCTACCAGGCGTATCTGGTTGGCGGCTGTGTGCGTGACATGCTGCTCGGCATTACGCCGAAAGACTTTGACGTTGCCACCAGTGCCACCCCTGAGCAGGTTCGGGCCGAATTCCGCAATGCGCGAATCATCGGACGCCGGTTCAAACTGGTGCACATCCACTTTGGTCGCGAAATCATCGAAGTTGCGACCTTCCGCGCCAATCACCCGCAAAACGATGAAGAGGAAGACAACAATCAATCCTCGCGCAATGAAAGCGGGCGCATCCTGCGCGATAACGTGTATGGCACCCTGGAAGAAGACGCACAACGCCGCGACTTCACCATCAACGCCCTGTATTACGATCCGGTCAGCGAACGGATTCTCGATTACGCCAACGGCGTACACGACATTCGCAATCAATTGATCCGTCTGATCGGCGATCCGAAACAGCGCTACCAGGAAGACCCGGTGCGGATGTTGCGAGCCGTGCGTTTTGCCGCCAAGCTGAATTTCGGCATCGAAAAACACAGCGCTACGCCAATCCGCGACCTGGCACCGATGCTGCGCGAGATTCCATCGGCCCGTCTGTTCGAGGAAGTACTCAAGCTGTTCCTTTCCGGCCACGCCGCGGACACCTTCGAGATGCTGGTCGACCTGCAACTGTTCGATCCTCTGTTCCCGGCCAGTGCCGAGGCCCTGGAGTACAACCCGACTTACACCCATACGTTGATCAGCGAAGCGCTGATCAACACCGACCTGCGGATCAAGCAGAACAAACCGGTGACTCCGGCCTTCCTGTTTGCGGCGCTGCTCTGGCCAGCCTTGCCGGCTCGCGTCCTGCGCTTGCAGGAACGTGGGATGCCGCCGATTCCGGCGATGCAGGAAGCAGCCCACGAACTGATTGCCGAGCAATGCCAGCGCATCGCGATCCCGAAACGTTTCACCATGCCGATCCGCGAAATCTGGGACATGCAGGAACGCCTGCCCCGCCGCAGCGGCAAGCGCGCCGATCTGCTGCTGGACAACCCACGCTTCCGTGCCGGTTACGACTTCCTCTTGCTGCGCGAAAGCGCCGGCGAGCAGACCGATGGCCTGGGCGAATGGTGGACCGATTATCAGGATGCCAATGAAAGCGAACGTCGCGACATGATTCGCGACCTCAGCGGCAAGGACGAAGCTGGCGGCGCGCCGCGCAAGCGTCGTCGCAGCGGCGGCTCCAAGCGCAAACGCGCAGCGGGCGCTTCGAGTACCACGGGCGAGTAATCGATGGAACGCATCTACATCGGCATGGGCAGCAACCTGGCTGACCCGGCTGAACAATTGCGCAGCGCTGTTGAAGCGCTGGCGCAGCTGCCGCAATCGAAACTGGTCGGGGTGTCCGCGTTTTATCAAAGCGACTCGCTGCTCCCTGGCCAACCGCGTTACACCAATGCGGTGGCCGCTCTCGACAGCACGCTGGCGCCACTGGACCTGCTGGATGCCTTGCAAGCCATCGAAAACGGCCAGGGCCGCGAGCGACTGGAGCGATGGGGCCCGCGTACGCTGGACCTCGATATCCTGCTGTTCGGTGATCAGGTGATCGATGAGGCGCGCCTCAAGGTGCCGCACTATCACATGCAGGAGCGGGCTTTCGTTCTATACCCGCTGGCCGAACTGGCGCCCGCGGATCTGCACCTGGCCGATGGCCGCACCCTCCGCGAACTGCTGGCCGCCTGCCCGTTCGTCGGACTTGAACGCCTGTCCCAAGATTGACGCAGCCCCCTGTAGGAGCGAGCCTGCTCGCGATGGCGATTGAACAATCACCAGGATTGTTGACTGACACGCCGCTATCGCGAGCAGGCTTGCTCCTTAATTGGGTTACTTTGCGTCCGGCAGTCTGCTGAAACGCATCAGTTACTTCGGTAACACCCCACCCGTAACAATGCGGTAACACACCGGATTGACTTCCCGAGTTCTCATCACGACTATAGGCGTCCCGCTGCCGCCAATGCGGCACACAAGGGCGCAATCCAGGCCTTATAAGCACGACAAAAGACCGTGCGCCTGAGTACATGACGAATCACGCGCGTTACTCGCAGTAGTTTCCATAGCGCCTGAACGAGGATTTTTTGACATGCCAGCCATCACCCTGACCACGCTCCAGAGCCTCAAGCAGAAAGGTGAGAAAATCACCATGCTGACCTGCTATGACGCGACCTTCGCCCACGCCTGCAATCAGGCTGGCGTCGAAGTACTGCTGGTGGGCGACTCACTCGGCATGGTTTTGCAGGGTCACGACAGCACCTTGCCGGTCACCACTGCCGAAATGGCTTACCACGTCGCCGCCGTCAAACGCGGTAACAGCGATGCGTTGATTCTCGCCGACCTGCCTTTCATGGCCTATGCCACCACCGAACAAGCCATGACCAACAGCGCCCTGTTGATGCAAGCGGGTGCGCACATGGTCAAGGTCGAAGGTGCATTGTGGCTGGCAGATTCCATTCGCCTGCTCGCCGAACGCGGTATCCCGGTTTGCGCGCATATGGGCCTGACCCCGCAATCGGTGAATATCCTTGGCGGCTACAAAGTCCAGGGCCGCAACGAAAACCAGGCACGGCAGATGCGCGCCGACGCAATTTCGCTGGAACAGGCCGGCGCAGCCATGCTGTTGCTCGAATGTGTGCCAAGCGAATTGGCCGAAGAAATCACTCAGGCCGTCAAGATTCCCGTGATTGGCATTGGCGCAGGCAACCGCACCGACGGCCAGGTACTGGTCCTGCACGACATGCTCGGCCTGTCGATCACTGGTCGCGTACCGAAGTTCGTGAAAAACTTCATGGCTGGCCAGGAAAGCATTCACGCGGCCTTGAGCGCCTACGTCAGCGAAGTCAAGGCAGCGACCTTCCCAGGCATCGAACACGGATTCTCTGCATGAACACCGTAAAAACCGTACGCGAACTGCGGGCCGCCGTGGCCCGCGCCCGCAGCGAAGGCAAGCGCATCGGCTTCGTGCCGACCATGGGCAACCTCCACAGCGGTCACGTTGCGCTGATCACCAAGGCCACCCAGCGGGTGGATTTCGTGGTCGCGAGCATTTTCGTCAACCCGCTGCAGTTCGGCGCCGGCGAAGACCTCGACAAGTACCCGCGCACTCTCGCGGCGGATCAGGAAAAACTGCTCGAAGCTGGTTGCGATCTGTTGTTCGCACCCACCGTTGAAGAGATGTACCCCGAGGGCATGACCGGCCAGACCCGTGTCAGCGTCCCGCAGCTGTCCGAAGGCCTGTGCGGCGCCAGCCGTCCGGGACACTTCGAAGGCGTGGCGACGGTGGTCAGCAAACTGTTCAACATGGTCCAGCCGGACCTGGCGATTTTCGGCGAGAAAGACTTCCAGCAACTGGCGGTGATTCGCGCGCTGGTTCATGACCTGAACATGCCGATCCAGATCATCGGCGAGCCGACCGTCCGTGCGGCCGATGGGTTGGCGCTGTCGTCGCGCAATGGTTTCCTCAGCGAAGAACAACGGGCCGTGGCGCCAGTGGTTTATCGCACGCTGCGCGAGATTGCCGAGTCGATCAAGCAGGGTGAGCGGGATTTCCCGGCGCTGATCAATGCGCAGATCCAACAGCTTGAAGCTGCAGGCTTACGCACGGACTACCTGGAAATTCGCCACGCCCTGACCTTGCGCCCGGCAACGGCCGAGGATCGCGACCTGGTGATTCTGGTGGCGGCGTTCCTCGGGACGACGCGGTTGATCGACAACCTGCACCTGAATCTCGACACCCCCATCTAAACAGCACAAACCCTCTGTGAGAGCCAACCTGCTGGCGATCGTGAATGTTCAGTCACCCATGTTTTTTGACGGACACACCGCCATCGCCAGCAGGCTGGCTGCCACGAAGGCGATCTTCGCCAGTCCAAATTGCCTGATTCCAGACCTCTCCCCTTCCGTTTGTCGGACCGTTCCTAACCTTGATGTTAAAAAAGTACCGGAAACGGGTCAGACAAAGTCAAGACAGATCACTGCGCGGGGTTTACTGTAGTCGCCCTGCGCCATGAATTCGTGTCGACGCAGTTGACCGGACCGCCGCCCCCTGGCGCTCCGGTATTTTTAGTGTTCAAAAGGCCGTTCAAGTAAAAAGGAAACCCGCAGCGATGGCGTA
>NZ_RCNW01000257.1:0-4315 GCF_004307605.1 Pseudomonas sp. Sample_24 | reverse complement strand
GCCACGAACGGCGTGGCCGGGCGGTTGTAGATTTCCTGCGGCGTGGCGTACTGCTCGACCTTGCCGTTGTTCATCACGGCGATACGGTCGGCCATCAGCATGGCCTCGTCCTGATTGTGGGTCACCATCAGGGTGGTGATGCCGAGGCTGCGTTGCAGTTGGCGCAGCTCAGTGCACAGGTGCTCACGGACCCGGGCGTCGAGGGCCGACATCGGTTCGTCGAGCAGCAACAACGAAGGTGCCGGGGCCAGGGCGCGGGCCAGGGCGACGCGTTGCTGCTGGCCGCCGGACAATTGCCCCGGATATTTTTTCTCGCTGCCGCTCAGGCCGACCAGCTCCAGCATCTGCCCGACGCGCTGCCGCACTTGATCGCGGCCGCTGCCGGTCAGGCCGTAGGCAATGTTCGCTTCGACGGTGAGATTGGGGAACAGTGCGTAGGACTGGAACAGAATGCCGTAGTCCCGCGCTTGAGGTGCCAGGTGGGAAACGTCACGCTCGCCGAGATACAACTCGCCGCTGTCCTGCTTTTCCAGACCGGCAATGCAACGCAACAGGGTGGTTTTGCCGCAACCCGAAGGACCGAGCAGGCACACCAGCTCGCCTGCCGCCACGTCGAGAGACACGCTGTCCAGCGCGGTGAACGCACCAAAGCGTTTCTGTACGCCGCGCACCTTCATCGGTACGCCGGGGTTGGTCAGGGCAGTGGCGATCAAATTGTTCATGGACGGACCTCATCTGGCAGATGAAAGCCATCCTAGGGTTGTAATGAGTCCGTCATATGGCAGCCAGGCAAAAACTGCCGATAGTGGTATTCGGGAATTTGGGGTTATTGGACAAGGACTAACTTGTGCCGATCGTTCCCACGCTCTGCGTGGGAATGCCTCAACGGACGCTCCGCGTTCGGCTTTTGGGACGCGGAGCGTCCCGGGATACATTCCCACGCGGAGCGTGGGAACGATCATCACAGGCATTCGAGCTCTCAGGCCGGGGCCATTTCCTGCGCCAACCCCAGGAACGCCGCCGGCAGCCGTGCGTTTTTCCGCTCCTTGAGGCAGTACAGATACTCCGGCAACAACGGTGCATTCTCGATGGTCAGCACCCGCAGCTGCGGATCGTGCGGCACTTCCTGCCGGGCAATCAGGCTGATGCCGATGTTGCGCAGCACCGCTTCGCGAATCGACTCGCGACTGCCAATCTCCAGCAACGGCCCGACACTCACCCCGGCGCCAGCCAGCAATTCTTCGGTCATACGGCGGGTGGTCGAACCCGTTTCGCGCATCAACAATGTATGCCCCGCCAGTGCACTGAGCGGTACGTGATCATGTGCCGCCAGCGGGTGATTTCGATGCACCGCCAGCACCAGCGGATCGCTGCCGAGCACCCGGCGAATCAGCCGTGCATCGTCGAGCAACTGCGAGGACGCCGCGACATCGACGCGGTAGTCCTCCAGCGCTTCGAGCACCTGCTGGGAATTGCCGATTTCCACCGACACCTCCACCTGCGGCAGACGCTCGCGGAAAGTCTTCACCAGATCGAGGACGTAATACGGCGCCGTCGCGGCAATGCGCAGCGTGCCCTGCACCTGACCGCAATTGCGCAGGAAGAACTCGATGTCGGCTTCCTGCTGCATCAGCGCCTTGACCATCGGCAACAACCGCGCGCCCTCCTCGCTGACGCTCAGGCGCCGGCCGCCACGGTAGAACAACTCGACCGAGTACTGACTTTCGAGATTGCGAATCTGCGTCGTCACCGTGGGCTGACTCAAACCGAGCTTTTTCGCGGCCTGGGTGATACTGCCCAGTCGGGCCACCATGTAAAACGCCTTCAGCTCGGCACTCAGCACAACCCGTCCTCATCCTTTATTTGCGCAGCAGGCGCAACCCGTTGAACACCACCAGCAAACTGACGCCCATGTCGGCGAAAACCGCCATCCACATGGTAGCGAGCCCGGCGAAGGTTACCCCAAGAAAGATCGCCTTGATCACCAATGCCAGGGCAATATTCTGCTTGAGAATGCTCGACGTCTGGCGCGACAGCTGAATGAATGCCGGGATTTTGCGCAGATCGTCGTCCATCAGGGCGACATCAGCGGTCTCGATAGCGGTATCGGTGCCTGCGGCGGCCATGGCGAAACCGATTTCGGAACGGGCCAGGGCCGGCGCATCGTTGATGCCATCACCCACCATCCCGACGTGATGCCCCTTCGCATACAGCGCTTCAATCGCCTGTAACTTGTCGGTGGGCAACAGATCGCCCCTGGCCTCGTCGATACCGACTTGCGCTGCGATCGCCTGCGCGGTGTGCACGTTATCGCCGGTGAGCATCAAGGTCTTGATGCCCAACTCATGCAACTGGCGGATCGCTTCGCGGCTGGATTCCTTCACCGTGTCAGCCACGGCGAACAGCGCCAATGGGCCGGACTGATCGAGCAGCAGCACCACCGACTTGCCCTGTTTCTCGAGGGCGGACAGTTTCTCTTCCAGCGCAGGAGAACACAGGCCTAGGTCTTCAACCAGGCGATGGTTGCCCAAATGGTGCAGCTGGCCATTGATTTCGCCGCGCACCCCGCGCCCGCCCAGTGCTTCGAAGTTATCCACAACGAGTGGGGCCAATTGTTTATCCACAGCCGCGTTGGCGATCGCCAGCGATACCGGGTGATCCGAACGGCCGGCCAGCGCCGCGGCAATCGCCGGCGCCGATGCATCGGCGGTGGGGTCAAGCGACAGGTAATCGGTTTGTACCGGTTTGCCATGGGTGATGGTGCCGGTCTTGTCCAAAGCAAGGTAGTCGAGCTTGTAGCCGCCCTCCAGGTAAACCCCGCCTTTCACCAGAATACCTTTGCGGGCCGCGGCAGCGAGACCGCTGACGATGGTCACCGGTGTGGAGATCACCAGGGCACAAGGGCAAGCGACGACCAACAACACCAGGGCGCGGTAGATCCAGTCGAACCACAGCGCATTCATGAACAGTGGAGGAATGACTGCGACCGCCAACGCCAGGATGAACACCGCCGGCGTATAGATTTTCGAGAACGTATCGACGAAGCGCTGGGTCGGCGCCCGTGCGCCCTGGGCCTGCTCGACAGCGTGGATGATTCGCGCCAGGGTCGAGTTGTTTGCTGCCGCCGTCACGGCGTATTCCAGGGAACCGGCCTGGTTGATGGTGCCGGCGAACACTTTGTCGCCAATGGTTTTTTCCACGGGCAGGCTTTCACCGGTAATCGGCGCCTGATCAATGCTCGAGTTACCCGCGAGCACTTCGCCATCCAGCGCGATGCGCTCACCGGGACGCACCCGTACCCGGGCACCGAGATCGATAGCCTTCACATCCTGCGTGACCCAAGTGCCGTCAGCCTGCAACACCGTCGCTTGTTCCGGCGTCATCTGCATCAAGCCACTGATGGCATTGCGCGCGCGGTCGAGGGATTTGGCTTCGATCAACTCCGCCACGGTGAACAGGAACATCACCATGGCCGCTTCCGGCCATTGCCCGATAAGGATTGCACCCGTCACCGCGATGCTCATCAACGCGTTGATGTTCAGGTTGAAGTTCTTCAGGGCGATCCAGCCCTTTTTATAGGTGCCCAGGCCGCCGCTGAGGATCGAGATCAGGGCAATGACCGCCACCACCCAGTTCGGAGCGGCGGCGGTGAAGTGGATGACTTCCGCCACCAATGCGCCAACGCCGGACAATCCCAGCGGCCACCAGGACTTTTTCTCGGGTGCCGGGGCCTGCGCTTCGGCGCCTTGCTCCAGGGGCTCGGCGTGCATGCCGAGGGCTTTGATGGCGTCGACAATCGGCGCAGTGCTGGCCAGATTATGGGTGACGCCCAGCACCCGGTTGATCAAATTGAACTCCAGCTGCTGCACGCCGGTCAGTTTTCCCAGCTTATTTTGAATCAGCGATTGCTCGGTCGGGCAATCCATGGCCTCAATACGGAAACTACTCAGCCGCGCATCGGCACTTGGCGCTTCGGTCAACTGAATCAGCGTGGGCTCGCTTGCTTTCGGTGCGCAACAGGATTCACCATGGCCGCCATGTAAATGTTTGGCCACGGGTTTGAGCTTGCTGCTGCAGCAAGTGTCTTCGGGTTTGTGGCTGTGCAGGGAATCGCTCATGGGTCGTGTCCATAAAAGTACCTGTTGCCAAGTAAAGACCCTGTAGCCACTATAGGGTCAAGCACCCTTTTTGGAGATCCTCGTCATGAAGATCGGAGAGTTGGCGAAACTCACGGATTGCGCCGTGGAAACGATCCGCTATTACGAGCGCGAAAACCTGCTGCCGGAACCGGCCCGCAGCGACGGCAACTACCGCG
>NZ_RCNW01000432.1:0-736 GCF_004307605.1 Pseudomonas sp. Sample_24 | reverse complement strand
TCCAGTCCACGTCCGAGACCTCGTTTCTTGACGGCCATGGGGATTCCTTAAGTTGCCTGAGCGGCGGCGATGCGTGAGTTTTTGCGCTGACGACGAACCATTTCGCCCGCCAGGGCCAGATAGGCAATAGCGCCCCGCGATGCTTTGTCGTACGCCAGCGCCGGCATGCCGTAGCTCGGCGCTTCGGCCAGACGGATGTTGCGCGGAATGACCGTGTCGTACAGCTGGTCACCGAAATGTTCTTTGAGCTGAGCCGAGACATCGTTCATCAGGCTCAGGCGTGGGTCGTACATGGTGCGCAACAAACCTTCGACCTTGAGGTTCGGGTTCAGCAGTTCAGCGATACGCTTGATGTTATCCACAAGGTCGCTCAAACCTTCGAGTGCAAAATACTCGCACTGCATGGGGATAATTACGCCGTCGGCGGCCACCAGTGCGTTCAACGTCAGCATCGACAAGGACGGCGGACAGTCGATCAAAATGTAATCATAGTTTTCACGGATCGGCGCCAGCGCACTGCGCAGACGACTCTCCTTCATCTGCATTTCCAGCAGTACCACTTCCGCGGCCGTCAGGTCACGGTTAGCCGGCAACAACTGGTAACCACCATGCTCGGAGTAGTGCATGGCCTGGGCCAGGTCGCATTCACCGATCAACAGGTCGTAGACCGAGTTTTCCAGGCCGTGTTTATCCACACCGCTACCCATGGTGGCGTTGCCCTGTGGATCGAGATCGA
>NZ_RCNW01000495.1:0-4329 GCF_004307605.1 Pseudomonas sp. Sample_24 | reverse complement strand
CGGAAATGGCCGCGGCCGTGTCAAAGATCATGCGCGTGCAGGATCTGGTGCTGGTGGCGCAAAAAATCCGCGTGGTCACCCAGTTTCGCGGCACCCTGGGCTTGCGCGGGCGCCTGTCCACACGCCTGCAACCCAACCACCCGACCGACGAACCGGCCGGTATTGCCGCGAGCATTCTCGACGGTCTGCTGCACGGTAACGGCGATGCCATGATCGGCATCAACCCGGCCACCGACAGCATCGCCTCAATCTGCGCCATGCTGGAAATGCTCGACGCGATCATCCAGCGCTACGAGATTCCGACCCAGGCCTGCGTGCTGACCCATGTCACCACGTCTATCGAAGCGGTCAATCGTGGCGTGCCGCTGGACCTGGTGTTCCAGTCGATCGCCGGCACCGAAGCTGCGAATGCGAGCTTCGGTATCAATCTGAATGTACTCAAGGAAGGTTATGACGCCGGACTGAGCCTCAACCGCGGCACACTCGGGCAAAACCTGATGTATTTCGAAACCGGCCAGGGCAGCGCCCTGTCGGCCAACGCCCACCATGGCGTCGATCAACAAACCTGCGAAACCCGGGCCTACGCTGTCGCGCGACACTTCAAACCGTTTTTGGTGAACACCGTCGTAGGATTTATCGGTCCGGAATACCTCTATAACGGCAAACAGATTATTCGCGCCGGTCTCGAAGATCACTTCTGCGGCAAGCTGCTGGGCGTGCCGATGGGTTGCGACATCTGTTACACCAACCACGCCGAGGCCGACCAGGATGACATGGACACCCTGCTGACCTTGCTGGGCGTGGCCGGGATCAACTTCATCATGGGCATCCCCGGCTCCGACGACATCATGCTCAATTACCAGACCACGTCGTTCCACGATGCGCTCTATGCCCGCCAGACCTTGGGGCTCAAACCTGCGCCGGAGTTCGAACAGTGGCTGGCGAAAATGGGCATCTTCACCCAGGCGGACGGCCGGGTTCTGTTCGGCAACAGCCTGCCACCGGCCTTCCGCCAGGCCTTGGCGCAACTGGGATGAGTGTTGATATGGAAAAGCCGCCTTACGACCCGCACAACCCATGGCTGGAGCTGCGACGCCTGACACCGGCGCGCATTGCCCTTGGCCGTACGGGCACCAGCATGCCCACTCGCGCGCAGCTGGACTTTCAATATGCCCACGCTCAGGCCCGTGATGCGGTGCACTTGCCGTTTGACCACGGGGCATTGCGCTCACAACTGAGCGAGCGCGGGCATGCAAGTCTTTTGCTGCATAGCGCGGCCGTTGACCGCAACAGCTATTTGCAACGCCCCGATCTTGGGCGAAAACTGAGCGATGCGTCGGCTCAGGTTCTACGTGATCACGCTTCGGCCAATCCGGGCGGAGTCGACCTGGTGATCGTGGTCGCCGATGGTTTGTCAGCGTTGGCCGTTCATCGCCATACGCTGCCGTTTCTGGCGCGACTGGAGGAACAGGTTCGCGCCGAAAACTGGTCCGTCGCCCCGATCGTGCTGGTGGAACAGGGCCGCGTTGCTGTCGCCGATGAAGTCGGCGAATTGCTGGGGGCGAAAATGACCGTGATCCTGATCGGCGAGCGCCCAGGCCTGAGCTCGCCAGACAGTCTGGGGTTGTATTTCACCTATAACCCCAAAGTCGGCCTGACAGACGCCTATCGCAACTGCATCTCCAATGTGCGCCTGGAAGGCTTGAGCTACGGCATGGCGGCACACCGTTTGCTGTATTTGATGCGCGAGGCCTGTCGGCGGCAGTTATCCGGGGTCAATCTGAAGGACGAAGCGCAAGTCCAGACCCTGGAGTCAGACGCCGGCGCAGACATGAAGGGAAATTTCCTACTAGGCCCGCCGGATGCCTGAAGCGCTTGCGCGTTGCACTTTCGTTCCAGTTTCAGGCAGGATCGACTCGCGGCTGCCAGGATTTCCCGTTGCCGTTCAAGCACGCAAGACAGCCACTTGAAGACGAGACCTACCATGCGGATTATTCAAGCGACCCTCGAACACCTGGACCTGCTGACCCCGTTGTTCGTCAAATATCGCGAGTTTTATGGCTCCCTGCCGTATCCGGACTCGTCCCGGGCGTTTCTCGAAAAACGCCTTCGTCGCAAAGAGTCGGTGATCTACCTGGCCCTTTCCGATGATGACAACACCAAACTGTTGGGCTTTTGTCAGTTGTACCCAAGCTTCTCTTCGCTTTCGCTTAAACGCGTGTGGATCCTCAACGACATCTACGTCGCCGAAGACGCACGTCGCCAACTGGTCGCCGACAATCTGATTCGTACCGCGAAAAAAATGGCCAAGGAAACCAATGCCGTGCGCATGCGGGTGTCTACCAGCAGCAACAACGCAGTGGCGCAGAAAACCTACGAATCCATCGGATTCAAGGAAGATACCGAGTTCAAGAACTACGTATTGCCGATCAGCGACGAGCTGTAAGGTCGCTGCACCGGGGTCGATCTCTGCCATGCAGAGGATCGACCCCCTAAGGCCGTCAATCCATCCGATGGAATTTTCCCGCCCCCTCAAACTCAAGGCTTCAGGGTGTGTTTGTGTGAGTTATTAATTGTCACCAGACTTGCGCACGTTCAACCGACATGCCCCGCTACAATCTCGACGCGCTTTTCACCACTCAACTCGTATAATGCCGATCTTTCCGGCTTGTAAGAAAAACTACGTCCGTTCGTAGGCTTTCGCGAAGTCATCCGCACAAGGCCCGCTGACCTGGACCGTTATCACAGGTGCTTTCCATGGATTTCAACCCGCTCGACCTAGTCCTGCATCTCGATGTCTACCTCGATTTGCTGGTAACCAATTACGGGCCATGGATCTACGCCATTCTGTTTCTGGTGATTTTTTGTGAAACCGGCCTGGTGGTCATGCCCTTCCTGCCGGGTGATTCGCTGCTGTTCATCGCCGGCGCAGTTGCCGCAGGTGGCGGCATGGACCCGGTGCTGCTGGGTGGCCTGCTGATGCTGGCGGCGATATTGGGCGATAGCACCAACTATGTGATCGGACGAACGGCGGGCGAACGCTTGTTCAGCAATCCGAACTCGAAGATCTTCCGCCGCGACTATCTGCAACAAACCCACGATTTCTATGAAAAGCACGGCGGTAAAACCGTGACCCTGGCGCGCTTCCTGCCCATCATCCGCACCTTTGCACCGTTCGTCGCGGGCGTTGCGCGGATGCCGTACCCGCGCTTCTTCGCCTTCAGCGTGCTGGGCACCATCCTTTGGGTCGGCGGTCTGGTCACCCTCGGTTACTTCTTCGGCAACGTACCGTTCATCAAGTCGAACCTGTCGTTGCTGGTGGTCGGCATCATCCTGCTATCGCTGGTTCCGATGATCATCGGCGTGGTGCGCAGTCGCTTCGGCAACGCAGCGTCCAAAGCTCACACGCGCTGATCCTCGATGTGGTCCCTGAGCGCCTGGCGTCGCCGGCGCATTCTGGCCAGGCACCCGATTGCCGACGATATGTGGCAACGGGTGCGCCATCACCTGAGCTTTCTCGACGGCATCACCGCGGCCCAGGACCAATGGCTGCGTGAAGCCTGCGTGCTGTTCCTCGAAGACAAACACCTGACTGCCCTGCCCGGCGTCGAATTGCATCAGGAGCAACGCCTGTTGCTCGCCGCCCAGGCGCAACTGCCGCTGATGAACCTGGGTGATCTGAACTGGTACCAGGGCTTTCACGAAATCATCCTCTACCCCGACGACTTCCTCAGCCCCCAGCGCCACCGCGACGCCAGTGGCATCGAACACGAATGGGACGGCGAGCACAGCGGTGAAGCCTGGCAGCAAGGGCCGATCATCCTCGCCTGGCCCGGTGTGATGGCCAGTGGTGGCTGGGAAGGCTACAACCTGGTCATCCACGAACTGGCGCACAAACTCGACATGCTCAACGGCGACGCCAATGGCCTGCCACCACTGCACGCCGACATGCGCGTCAGCGCCTGGGCCAAAGTCATGCAGGACGCCTACGATGACCTCGACCGGCAGCTGGAACACAACCCGGACGCCGAGACCGCCATCGACCCATACGCCGCCGAGAACCCTGCCGAGTTCTTCGCCGTCACCAGTGAATACTTCTTCAGCGCCCCGGATTTGCTGCATGAGGCTTATCCACAGGTGTATGAGCAGTTGCAGCTGTTCTATCGCCAGGATCCGCTCGGAAGATTGAAGCAACTTCAGGCGCATGATCCGGTCTATCAGCCACACGACTAAGGTCTACACGACTTCTGGTCCATGGCGTCGGCGTAGGAATATGCCTATAATCGCCGCCACTTTTTGGTCAATCCGGCCAAGTGTTTTTGGTCAACT
>NZ_RCNW01000302.1:0-742 GCF_004307605.1 Pseudomonas sp. Sample_24 | reverse complement strand
GCGAAAAATTAAACCCGCGAATTATACGCGGGTTCTTGGGTATTGCCTAACCTGCAGCGTGGCTCAGTCGCGTTCTTCGATCCAGTGGGCCTGAATGGCCTCCAGGATCTTCTCGCCACAATGCTCAGGCTTGTCGTCGAACTCGGGCAATTCCATCACCCATTTGCGCAGATCGACGAAGTTGACCGACATAGGGTCCACATCGGGCTTGCTTTCAGCCAGCTGGATGGCGATTTCCAGCACATCAGTCCACTTGAGACTCATGACAATTCCTTGAATCAATGCGGCGCTTCGGCTGCGTGGTTGAGCGAGTATTTCGGAATTTCGACGGTCAGGTCTTCGGTACCGACCTTGGCCTGACACCCCAGGCGGGACTCACGCTCAAGACCCCAGGCCTTGTCGAGGTAATCTTCTTCCAGCTCATCAGCCTCTTCCAGCGAGTCGAAACCTTCGCGGATGATGCAGTGGCAGGTGGTGCAGGCGCAAACGCCACCGCAAGCGCTTTCCATCTCGATGTGGTGCTCGTGGGCCAGTTCGAGAATCGAGATGCCGGGTTCGGCCTCGACTACCATGCCTTCAGGGCAGAACTTCTCGTGTGGCAGAAAAATGACCTGCGGCATCGTTATTCCTCAATCTCATTCAGGTTGCGCCCCGCCAGCGCGGCTTTCACCGTCGAGTCCAGGCGGCGGGCAGCAAAGGCATCGGTCACTTGCGACAGACGCTTGGTCTGCTGCTCGATGGC
>NZ_RCNW01000455.1:0-4411 GCF_004307605.1 Pseudomonas sp. Sample_24 | reverse complement strand
ACCACCACCAGGTTGAGTCCAAATTTACGCGATGACATAGCTATTTCGGGTTCCAAAGACTGTGGAACAAATAAACGGTCGGCGGCCGTAGAAGGGCGCGCATCCTACACTGGCGGTTCACTGAACGTACACCGGACAGGGAAATGCCGGACGTTGGGCAATCCAAGTCGGTTTAAGTTCTTTGGTTAGAGCGCGTCAGATAAATCTTCGTTCGATGTAGTTTTTCCGGAAGATGTCCGTTCATAGCGTAATGATGCTCTTGACCGTCGGTGGCCCTATAATGCGCGCCGGTTTTTAGGGTAATGGTCATGAGTACAGAAGATCCGCGGTTTGCTGGCATCGCCCGTTTGTATGGCATCGAAGGCCTTGAGCGCTTGAAAGCCGCCCATGTGGCGATCGTCGGCGTCGGCGGCGTCGGTTCCTGGGCGGCGGAAGCCATGGCCCGGTGTGGTGTAGGCGAAATATCGTTGTTCGACCTCGACGACGTCTGCGTCAGCAATGCCAACCGTCAGTTGCATGCACTGGACAGCACTGTCGGCAAACCCAAGGTCGAGGTGATGGCCGAGCGCCTGCGCGGGATCAACCCGGATTGCACGGTGCATGCAGTGCCTGACTTCGTTACCCGTGACACCATGGCTGAATACATCACGCCGAACATCGACTGCGTGATCGATTGCATCGACAGCGTCAACGCCAAGGCAGCGCTGATCGCTTGGTGCAAACGCCGCAAAATCCAGATCATCACCACCGGCGGTGCTGGCGGGCAGATCGATCCGACGCTGATCCAGGTCTGCGACCTCAACCGTACCTTCAACGATCCGCTGGCCTCGAAAGTCCGTTCCACCTTGCGCCGTGACTACGGCTTCTCCCGCACCGTAACCCGCCACTACAGCGTGCCGTGCGTGTTTTCCACCGAGCAACTGCGCTACCCGAAACCGGACGGCAGTATTTGTTTGCAGAAGAGTTTTGTCGGTGAGGGTGTGAAGCTCGACTGCGCCGGTGGTTTTGGCGCCGTGATGATGGTGACGGCGACATTCGGCATGGTCGCGGCGACCAAGGCTGTGGACAAGATTGTGGCGGGTGTGCGGCGGCCGGCGGATCGGGTAAAACCTGCGGTATGACCGATGATCGTTCCCACGCTCTGCGTGGGAATGCAGCCCGGGACGCTCCGCGTCCCTTTCCAGAGCTGGAACGCGGAGCGTCCCTTGAGGCATTCCCACGCAGAGCGTGGGAACGATCGGTCAGGCGGCCAGTTCGCGCATCCGCTGTAGTACGGCATTCAGGCCATTGCTGCGCGACTCTGATAACTGTCGCCCCAATCCCAACTGATTGAACCAATCCGCCAAATCCACCTGCCGCAACTCCACCGCCGACAACCCGTTAACCCGCGCCAACAACAACGCCACCAATCCACGAATCAATCGCGCATCGCTGTTGGCGCTGAATTGCCAGTGCCCGTCGCGTAATTCACCCACCAGCCACACTTGGCTTTCACAGCCGTGCACACGGTTGGCATCACACATTTGCGCATCGCTCAACGCAGGCAGGCGATCGCCCCACTGCATCAGCAGGCGCGCCCGCTGTTCCCAGCCGGCCGCGTTTTGAAAGGTTTCGAGTGCCGTCACGGCATCGGCAGGCAGGTTCATCGCAACAGCTCCAGCGCCTGATCCAGCGCTTCAAAGAACCGCTCCAGATCTTCGGAATCGTTATACAACGCCAACGACACGCGAATCGCCCCGGCCAGATGGAAGCTCTTGAGCAGCGGCATGGCGCAGTGATGACCGGCGCGCACCGCGATCCCTTGTTCGGTCAGCAAGTGCGCCAAGTCAGAGTTATGCACACCTTCGACAGTAAAACTGACCAGTGCCAACTGTGGCTTGCCCAGCAAGTGGACGCCATTGCGTGCAGCAAGGCCTTTGAGCAGATAGTCGTGCAGCGCCGCTTCATGGGCGGACACCGCGTCCTGATCGAGAGCGGCGAGATAGTCCAGTGTCGCCCCAAGACCGATCACACTGGCGATCGGTGGTGTCCCGGCCTCGAATCCCAATGGCGCCGGGCGAAAGCGTGCGTCGTGGTAGTTGGCGTCCAGTACCATCTCGCCGCCGAACTGCCAGGGGCGCAGTCGTTGCAACGCTTCATTGCGACCGAACAACGCACCGAGGCCATCGGGGCCGTAGAGCTTGTGGCTGGAAAACACATAAAAGTCGCAACCCAGCGCCTGCACATCATGGCGACCATGGACCACGCCTTGCGCGCCGTCGACCACGGTCAAGGCGTTGTGCGCCTTGGCCATTGCCAGCAGCGCAGGCAAAGGCTGCCAGGCGCCGATCACGTTGGACAATTGGCTGACGGCCAACAGACGCGTGCGCGGACCGATCAAGCCGGTGGCGGCTTCAAGATCGATCACACCGTCGGCATCCAGTGGCAGGACCACCAGTTTCAGCTCACGGCGGTGCGCCAGTTGCTGCCACGGCAGCAGGTTGGCGTGATGCTCCAGGGCGCTGATGACAATCTCGTCGCCCGGATGGAATAGATGCTCCAGGCCATAAGCCAGCAGATTCAGCGCGGACGTCGCGCCATGGGTAAAGATGATCTGCCCGCTGTCGGCGGCATTGAGCCATTGCGCGACTTTGCGGCGGCTGTCCTCGAACGCCTGGGTGGCGTGGGCGCCGGGCAAATGTTGTGCCCGATGCACGTTGGCTGCGCCGTTGGCATAGTAATGCGCCAGGGCATCCAGCAGGGCTTGAGGTTTTTGCGTGGTGGCGGCGTTGTCCAGATAAGTCTGGCCTTGCCGTTGCAGGGCGGCGATGGCTGGAAAATCGGCGCGCCAGGGAGAGGGAATCAGCATGTTATCGGGCCCTGGTGAACATGGGCGGGGTTACACCGCACTACTGTGGGAGCAAAGCTTGCTCGCGATGGGGCCTTTGGACCGCCAAAAGTATCGCGGGCAAGCCATGCTCCTACAGAGGGGCGATGATGCGCTGCTTAGTTGTGAGCGTGCAGCGCTTCGTTCAGTTCGATAGCCGATTTGTGGGTTTTGCATTCCACAGCGCCGGTTTCCGAATTGCGACGGAACAGCAGGTCGGCCTGGCCGGCCAGTTCACGAGCCTTCACTACTTTGACCAGTTGGTTTTTCTCGTCCAGCAGCGCCACTTTGGTACCAGCGGTCACATACAGGCCGGACTCAACGGTATTGCGGTCACCCAATGGAATGCCGATACCGGCGTTGGCGCCGATCAGGCAGCCTTCACCGACCTTGATCACGATGTTGCCGCCGCCCGACAGGGTGCCCATGGTCGAGCAACCGCCGCCCAGGTCCGAACCCTTGCCGACGAACACGCCAGCCGAGACGCGACCTTCGATCATGCCCGGGCCTTCGGTGCCAGCGTTGAAGTTGATGAAGCCTTCGTGCATCACGGTGGTGCCTTCGCCCACGTAGGCACCCAGACGCAGACGCGCCGCGTCAGCGATGCGCACGCCGGCCGGTACCACGTAGTCGGTCATTTTCGGGAACTTGTCCACCGAGAACACTTCCAGCAGCTCGCCACGCAGGCGCGCTTCCAGTTGGTGTTCGGCCAGTTCGCCCAGGTCGATCGCGCCCTGGCTGGTCCAGGCAACGTTGGGCAGCAACGGGAAGATGCCAGCCAGGTTCAGGCCGTGCGGCTTGACCAGACGATGGGACAGCAAGTGCAGCTTGAGGTACGCCTCAGGGGTCGAAGACAGTTGCGCGTCTTCAGCCAGCAAGGTGGCGACCAGTGGCTTGTGGCTCTCGGCCAGACGGGTCAGCAGGGCAGCCTGGGCAGCGTCGACGCCTTTGACGGCTTCGGCCAGTTGCGAGGCCTGAGCCGTGGTGAATGCGATGGCCTGATTGCCTTCGCTGTAGCCCAGGATCGGCGCGATGGCGGCGACCAGTTCGGCCGACGGGTTGAGCAACGGCTGCGCGTAGAACACTTCCAGCCATGCGCCTTCACGGTTTTGAGTGCCGACACCAAAGGCCAGGCTGAACAGGGTAGTGGACATGTTGATACCTCTAACAAATTGAAACGGGCTGCTTACTTGAGCGCGGCCGCGTAGATATCTGGCTTGAAGCCAATCAGGGTTCGGTCACCGAGATCGAGCACCGGGCGCTTGATCATCGAAGGTTGTGCGAGCATCAGTTCAATGGCTTTCGACTGGTCGAGATCGGCTTTGCGTTCGTCGTCGAGCTTGCGAAAGGTCGTGCCTGCGCGGTTCAACACCACTTCCCAGCCGTGCTCGTTGCACCATTGGGTCAGGTGTTCCCGGTCGATTCCGAGCGCCTTGTAATCATGAAAGTCATAGCTGACAGCGTGTTCATCGAGCCAGGTGCGCGCCTTTTTCATGGTGTCGCAGGCCTTGATGCCGAAAAGGTGCAACGTTTTACTTGAAACGG
>NZ_RCNW01000350.1:1602-4413 GCF_004307605.1 Pseudomonas sp. Sample_24 | reverse complement strand
TTCAACCAGATGACCACCATGCACGGCCTGGTGATGGTCTTCGGTGCGGTGATGCCGGCGTTCGTCGGCCTCGCCAACTGGATGATTCCGCTGATGGTCGGCGCGCCGGACATGGCCCTGCCACGGATGAACAACTTCAGCTTCTGGCTGTTGCCGGCGGCGTTCATCCTGCTGGTGTCGACCCTGTTCACCCCGGGTGGCGGGCCGAACTTCGGCTGGACGTTCTACGCCCCGCTGTCGACGACCTACGCGCCGGAAAGCGTGACGTTTTTCATCTTCGCCATCCACTTGATGGGGATCAGTTCGATCATGGGTGCGATCAACGTGATCGCCACCATCCTCAACCTGCGTGCCCCCGGCATGACGCTGATGAAAATGCCGCTGTTCGTCTGGACCTGGCTGATCACCGCGTTCCTGCTGATCGCGGTGATGCCGGTACTGGCCGGTTGCGTGACGATGATGCTGATGGACATCCACTTCGGCACCAGCTTCTTCAGTGCTGCCGGCGGCGGCGACCCGGTGCTGTTCCAGCACGTGTTCTGGTTCTTCGGTCACCCCGAGGTGTACATCATGATCCTGCCAGCCTTCGGTGCCGTCAGCTCGATCATCCCGACCTTCTCGCGCAAGCCATTGTTCGGCTACACCTCGATGGTCTACGCCACGGCGAGTATTGCGTTCCTGTCGTTCATCGTCTGGGCGCACCACATGTTCGTGGTCGGCATTCCATTGGTGGGCGAGCTGTTCTTCATGTACGCCACGCTGCTGATCGCGGTACCCACGGGCGTGAAGGTGTTCAACTGGGCAAGCACCATGTGGCAAGGCTCGCTGACGTTCGAGACACCGATGCTGTTTGCGGTGGCATTCGTGATCCTGTTCTCCATCGGCGGTTTCTCCGGGCTGATGCTGGCCATCGCCCCGGCGGACTTCCAGTACCAGGACACTTACTTCGTGGTCGCGCACTTCCACTATGTATTGGTGCCGGGTGCAATTTTCGGGATCTTCGCCTCCGCCTACTACTGGATGCCGAAGTGGACCGGCCACATGTACGACGAAACCCTCGGCAAGCTGCACTTCTGGCTGTCGTTCATCGGCATGAACATGGCCTTCTTCCCGATGCACTTCGTGGGCCTGGCCGGCATGCCGCGGCGGATTCCCGACTACAACCTGCAATTCGCCGACTTCAACATGGTGTCGTCGATCGGCGCATTCATGTTCGGCGCCACGCAGATCTTCTTCCTGTTCATCGTGATCAAGACCATTCGTGGTGGCCCGCCGGCACCGGCCAAACCGTGGGATGGGGCTGAAGGCCTGGAATGGAGCATCCCGTCGCCGGCGCCGTATCACACCTTTACTACGCCGCCGGAAGTGAAATGAACAATTTATGCCCTGTGGAAATTCCTGTGGGAGCTGGCTTGCCAGCGATGGGATCACCGCGGTGTGTCAGGCATGCAGCCATCGCTGGCAAGCCAGCTCCCACGGGGTTCCGGGTAAAGGGTCAAGATCATGGCTGATTCGATTTCGATGAAGAAGCTGGTCACTCGTCTGTTGCTGGTGGTGGTGGCGATGTTTGTATTCGGGTTTGCCCTGGTGCCGATCTACGACGTGATGTGCAAGGCGTTTGGCATCAATGGCAAGACGGGCGGGCAGTATGAGGGTGAGCAAACGGTGGACAGCTCGCGGCAGGTTCGCGTGCAGTTTCTGTCGACCAACTCCGCCGACATGTCCTGGGATTTTTATCCCAAGCAGGATGAGTTGACGGCCAACCCCGGGGCGGTGAACGAGATGATCTTCATTGCACACAACCCCACCGACAAGCCAATGAGCGCCCAGGCCGTGCCGAGCATCGCGCCAAGCGCGGCGGCGGCGTATTTCCACAAGACCGAATGTTTTTGCTTTACCCAGCAAGTGCTGCAGCCCGGTCAACGGATCGAGATGCCGGTACGTTTCATCGTTGACCGTGACATGCCCAAGGAAGTGAAGCACCTGACGCTGTCCTACACGCTGTTCGATATCACCGCCCGACATCCACCGGTCGCAGTAAACACTGGCGGTTGAGCGTGCCCGATAAGGAGAACAATAAATGGCAACTCATGAGCATTATTACGTTCCGGCCCAGAGCAAATGGCCGATCATCGCCACGGTCGGGATGTTCGTCACGGTGTTCGGCCTGGCCACCTGGTTCAATGACCTGAAGGCGGCACGGCCAGAATCCCATGGCCCGCTGATCTTTTTCGTCGGTGGCTTGCTGCTCGCTTACATGTTGTTCGGCTGGTTCGGCACGGTGATCAAGGAAAGTCGCGACGGCTTGTACAGCGCGCAGATGGACCGCTCGTTCCGCTGGGGCATGAGCTGGTTCATCTTCTCCGAGGTGATGTTCTTTATCGCCTTCTTCGGTGCGCTGTTCTATGTCCGGCAGGTCTCCGGTCCGGCACTCGGCGGAGAAGGCGCCAAAGGCCTGGCTCACATGCTCTGGCCGAACTTCGAGTTCGTCTGGCCGTTGCTGAACAATCCGGATTCGAAACTGTTTCCGCCGCCCAAGGACGTCATCAGTCCATGGGGCTTGCCGTTGCTCAACACCGTGCTGTTGGTGAGCTCTAGCGTGACCGTGACCATCGCCCACCACGCCTTGAAAAAGGGCCATCGCGGTGCGCTCAAACTGTGGCTGGCGATCACCGTATTGCTGGGCTGTGCGTTTCTCGGCTTCCAGGCTGAAGAATATATCCACGCCTACAACGAACTGGGCCTGACTTTGGGTTCGGGCATCTACGGCGCGACGTTCTTCATGCTCACCGGGTTCCACGGCGCCCACGT
>NZ_RCNW01000350.1:0-1502 GCF_004307605.1 Pseudomonas sp. Sample_24 | reverse complement strand
CTGCTGTCGTCCTTGACCAGAAAAAACAGGCCGCTGAACAGGCTGACAACCGTGGCAATCAGCATCAGGACGATGGCTGCTTTGAGCATGGTGAGACTCCGGGGGACTAGCGATGCACTTGAGTATAGCTATCGCACCGACTGACTTTCTGGCGACGCCATGAAGCGCTTCCGGCCGGGCATCGTGCCGACATTGGTGGTCGCCCTGCTGCTGCCGCTGCTGGTGTCGCTAGGGTTCTGGCAATTGGGCCGGGGCGCGGAGAAAAGCGCGCTGTTGCAAACCTATAGCGAGCGCCGGGCCGCCGAACCGATGCTCAGCACCGAACTGCAACACAGCGTTGATCCAGCCTTCCGCCGGGTCCGCCTGCACGGTCAGTTCGATGCCAGCCACAGCCTGTTGCTGGATAACCGCCAGCGTGACGGCAAGGTCGGCGTCGAGCTGCTGCAACCGTTTCAGGATCAGGCGACCGGCCTCTGGCTGCTGGTCAATCGAGGCTGGCTGCCGTGGCCGGACCGGCGCACTCCACCGCAATTCACCACACCGGTTCAGGCATTGAGCCTGGATGCCTGGGTCTACGTGCCGCCGGGCGCAACCTTCCAGTTGCACGCCGATCCCGATTCCACGACCTGGCCGCAATTGGTCACCGCAGTTGACCCGACCAAGCTCTGGGCAGGTCTCGACCGCGACGGCTTCGCCTATGAATTACGTGCAGAAACCGGACCGGCGACTTACCAGGCCGATTGGCCGGTCGTTGCCATGGGGCCGGAAAAACACATCGCTTATGCCGTGCAGTGGTTCGCCCTGTCGATCGCCCTGTTCGGCCTTTATCTCTATCTCGGCTGGCACAACGCAAAGGAGAAACACCATGGGAGCGGCCATGAATCCACCCAGCATGTCTGAGGCAAAACCGGCGTTGAACCGGCGCAAGGGACGTTTGCAGTTGCTGCTGATCCTGCTCGGTGTGATCGGGCCGATGATCCTCGCCACCGGCATGTACAAACTGCAGTTTTGGGTGCCGGAGGGCCGCAGTTATCACGGCGAACTGATCGGCAATGGCCAGACCCGCGCCGACCTCGGCGTAAAGGCTGAGGAAGAGCGCTGGCAGTTGCTGGTGACCGCGCCCAAGAATTGCGCTGTCGACTGTCAGCAACTGGTGTATCTGGCGCGGCAGATTCAGATCGGCCTGGGCCGCGATGCCGGGCGCGCCAGCCATGCCATCGCCGCTGCACAGCCGTTGAGCAGCGATTACCAGGCCAAGCTGACCCGCGAATACCCGCAGCTGCAACGCTATCCGCTGGACCTCGCTACCTTCAGCAAAACCACGGGGGACAAGGCCGAACCACAACTGTGGATCATCGATCCCCACGGCAACCTGGTGCTGCGCTACGACCCGTCGGTCAAAGGTAAGGACCTGCTGAACGACCTGCGTCACCTGCTGAAACTGTCCAACATCGGATAAGGGCATCGTCATGGCCAAACCTGGATTTCGCCTCGCGCTGTTT